>CAMOFS010000177.1 GCA_946613735.1 uncultured Lachnospiraceae bacterium
CAGTGAGTGGGTTAAAAAAATAGGTCCAACTTTGGACGAAGATATATATGAAAAAAGAGGCGAGGATATATGGGTGGCAAAAAGTGCAAAGATATATCCCACAGCCACACTGACCGGCCCGCTTATCATAGGCGAGGATACTGAGGTAAGGCCCGGAGCCTTTATCCGGGGCAGTGCCATCATCGGAGATCACTGTGTCATCGGCAATTCCACAGAGATAAAAAATGACATTATTTTTGATCATGTGCAGGTGCCGCATTACAACTATGTAGGGGATTCCGTTTTAGGCACTTACTCTCACATGGGAGCAGGTTCCATCACTTCAAATGTCAAAGCGGACAAGACCCATGTGGTGGTAAAGTGTGATGGCAAAGAGATAGATACCGGCAGAAAAAAGTTTGGTGCCATGCTGGGTGACCACGTGGAGGTGGGCTGTAATACCGTCCTTAATCCCGGAACCGTGGTGGGCCGCAATACCAATATCTATCCCGTATCCATGGTGCGTGGAGTGGTTCCTGCCGATTCCATCTATAAAAACAAGACGACGGTTGAGATCGTCCCTAAAAATAAGTAGTATTTTTGTGTGCCCATTTTCGGACAGCTTCCGGAAAGGGGCACTTTTTTTAACTGTCATCCTGAGCACAGCGAAGGATCTAAAAGGAGAGCACTTCACGAATGATAAAAAAGCTTAGAAGAGAATTTATACTGACGGGAATGCTGGCTGTCGTCATTGCCGAGATTTTGATGATCGGAGCCATTGATGCCATAAACTATAAGAGCACCATGGACTCTATCCGCGGACAGATGGAGATTTTGGTGGAAAATGACGGCGATCTGTCGGCTGTTTTAGAAGAAAAGGGACGCCCCGGCATGGGGACGCCCGGTGAAGATGGCTCAGATAACAAGCCGGATGATGGCAGAGTAAAAAAGGACCCCGGTCGTGGCATGGGGCCGGGAATAAACGAAGAGACTCCCTTTATGCTTAGATACTTTACCGTGACAGCAGATGAGACAGGCAAGGTGACAGATACCGACACGGGACATATCGCCATGGTAGATGACACAAGGGCTGCGGAGTACGGAGAGGCGGTTTTATCGTCGGGCAGGAAAAGGGGATTTTACCGGGAGTATTACTTTAACCTTAACGATACAGGGGAGATGATCATCTTTTTGGACTGCCGTCATGATATCATGTCCTTTGAATCTTTTAGAAACATAAGCATCATTGTGGGACTTATAGGTGCGGTCCTGGTGCTTATTATCCTGATCCCCATTTCAGGCCGGGTCTTATCTCCCGTGGAGGAGAGCTACAAAAAACAAAAGAGGTTCATCACGGATGCAAGTCATGAGATAAAGACACCTCTGGCCATAATCTCCGCAGATACGGAGGTTTTAGAGTTGGATCTTTCTGATAACGAATGGCTTTTAAGCATTAAAAATCAGATAAAGAGGCTTACGGAACTTACGGAAAAGCTGGTTTTTTTATCAAGGATGGACGAGGGCATATCAAATATGGATATGGCTGAGGTGGATCTGTCTGAGCTGATGTATGAGGTGACTGACAGCTACAAGCCCATGGCGGAGGCATCAGGTAAAAAATATATTACAGACATAGAGTACGATGTGCACATCACCGGAGATGAGGGCAATCTCACCCAGATGATGAACCTGCTTATCGACAATGCCTTTAAGTATTCCGACGATAATGGGAGCATAAAGATAAGTCTTAAAACAAAGGGCAAAAAGAAGGAGATCACCGTATACAATACTGTGGCTGAGATCGAAAAGGGAGATCTAAGCCGCCTCTTTGAACGGTTTTATCGTGCGGATTCATCCAGAAGCTCCGAAACCGGAGGCCACGGGATAGGCCTTTCGGTGGTGGCGGCCATAGCTCAGGCTCACCACGGAACCGCCACAGCTAAAAGCGAAGATGGCAGATCCGTTACCTTTACCATCAGTCTGTAATGTTTGTCACTTTTGCTTGTGACAAACATTCGTATACATACCCATAAGGCCCGTGGCTGAGATGGGAGACAGGGGTCAGTCCCCTGTCCCTTTTTCTGTTGAAAACACAGTCCTTTTTCAATATAATATTTAGTAGGGTTTTCTTTGAAAAGGGGGGAGTATATGATCTATACAGTGACTTTCAATCCATCGCTGGATTATATCGTATCGGTGGATCATTTTCATCTTGGAGAGGTCAACCGCACCAGTGAGGAGCTTATGTTTCCCGGTGGAAAGGGGATCAACGTCTCCATGGTTCTAAAAAATCTCGGCATTGACAGCACGGCACTTGGATTTATGGCCGGTTTTACCGGACGGGAGATAGTGCGGCTTTTAGACGAGACAAATATTAAAAACAAATTTATAACGGTGGATGAGGGCATGTCCCGTATCAATGTCAAGCTCAGGAGTGATGTGGAGAGTGAGATAAACGGCATGGGACCTGCCATCGGACACGACCACATACAAAAGCTGTATTCCCAGCTGGATATGCTAAAAAGTGAGGATATCCTGGTGATATCCGGAAGCATACCCTCGGTGATGCCCAAGACCATGTACAGTGATATCATGAAGTATCTGACGGGACGCGGTATCAGGATAGTGGTTGATGCCACCGGCGATCTTTTGATGAACGTACTTCAGTATGAGCCGTTTTTGATAAAGCCCAACGATCACGAGCTGGGTGAGATCTTTGACGTAAAGATAAAGACCAGGGATGAGGTCATACCTTATGCCAAGAAGATGCAGAAAAAGGGTGCTAAAAACGTACTGGTATCCATGGCATCAAAGGGTGCCATTTTGGTGGCGGAAAACGATAAGGTATACCAGTCAGATCCGCCCAAGGGAGATGTGAAAAACTCTGTTGGTGCGGGCGATTCCATGGTGGCAGGCTTTTTGGCAGGCTTTATCTACGGCAACGGTGATTATGACAGGGCCTTTTATACAGGGCTTTGTACCGGCAGCGCATCCGCATTCTCGGACGGGATGGCATCTGAGTCCGATGTACGTGGACTGCTGGATCAGATGGGCAAGCATTATTGACAGATTTAGGAGGCTAAGATATGGCATCGGGATATGATATCGTGGCGGTTGCCGCCTGTGATACGGGTATAGCACATTCATACATGGCAGCTGAGGCACTTAATAAAGCAGCTGAGGCAGCAGGGCAGACCATAAAGGTGGAGACCATTGGCTCTGCCGGAGCTAAAAATGTCCTTACTGAGGAGGATATAGCAAACTCAAAAGGCGTTATAGTGGCGGCGGACAGCGAGGTGGCCATGGAGCGGTTTATCGGGAAACCCGTGGTAAAGACACCTATAGCGGATGGTATCAGCAAGGCAGACGAGCTTTTAAAAAGTGTTATCAAAGCTCCCGAATACAAGGGCGGTGAGGTTGCTCCCATATCCGGTGCAAAAAAAGGCAAGGCAGGCATCGTAGCTGCTGTTATTACAGCATGCGGCATCCTTGCAGCGGCAGCATATTACTATTATTTTATCTATTTATTACAGTGATTCTTCTGAGGATATACATATGCAAAGATATAAAGGAAAAAGCGTGTTTGCCGGTATTGCTATCGGCAAACTTGCTTTATATCAGAAAGAAGAAAGTACAGTCAGACGTGAAAAGGTTGAGGACACGGAGGCTGAGGTAAAAAGATGGATAGCTGCCAGAGATACTGCAAAGGATCAGCTTGGAGAGCTTTATGAAAAAGCACTTACTGAGGTGGGAGCCGCCAATGCAGAGGTTTTTGAAGTCCACCAGATGATGCTGGATGATCTTGATTATGTGGAGTCTGTGGAAAACATAATACGTTCCCAGGGAGTTTGTGCAGAGTATGCGGTGGCCACTACCGGGGATAATTTTTCCCAGATGTTTGCGGCCATGGA
>CAMOFS010000178.1 GCA_946613735.1 uncultured Lachnospiraceae bacterium
AAGTCCGCGCCTCTGGCCATCTGGGCCTTCATGATCTTGTCAGTCTCCTCTACCAGGATGGGGATGAATCTCAGTGCTATGGACATCATCATGGCTATCTCGTGCACCGGCAGTCCTATCCTGGACATAGGGCGAAGGCTTTTTTCCAGCCCATCCGTCAGCTGATTGGGTGTTGTGGTCAGTGTCATAAGGGATGTACCTATGATCAGATACACCATGCGTGTTACCATAGTGGCTGCATTTTTTAATCCAATATCGGTTATGGTCAGGGGACCCATGGTAAAGATAGGTATGCCCGGTGTCATAAAAAGATTAAAGGCCCCGGCGATGACCAAAAGCATGACTATGCCGGAAAGCCCCTTGGTCATATATGAAAAGGGTACCTTTGACAAAAGGATCACCGCAATGAGTGCCGCAGTAATGACGCCAAAGGATATTGGCTCAGTTGCCACGAATAAAACGATGATATAGATCAGCGTCCCAAACAGCTTTACCCTGGGATCCAGTCTGTGCAGTACCGAGTCTGCGGGATAGTATTGTCCAAGTGTTATTTCTCTAAACAAACTGTAAAACTCCTAATTGTAAGATCCTTCGGGCTTCGCCCTCAGGATGACATGGGGAGGCTTCGCCCTCAGGATGACAGGGGGGAGGCTTCGCCCTCAGGATAACTTCCCCAAGCTGCCGTTTTTGTATAGTCTCAGTATCTCATCTTTCGCAGATTTGAGGGTGGTGGCGTAGCCCTCTACAGGGATACCCCTGGCCTTCAGCTCCTCCATAAGGTAGGTCACCTGGGGTACTGCAAGTCCCCTCTCCTCCAGCTCGTCTATATGGGAAAAAACCTGCTCCGGCGTGCCGTCCAAAAATACCTTACCCGAATCCATCACAATGATGCGATCCACATACTCGGCCACATCCTCCATACTGTGGGATACCAGTATTATGGTCTTGCTGGTCTGGCTGTGCATCTTTTTGATCAGCATCAGAAGCTCCCTCTGTCCCTTGGGATCCAGCCCTGCCGTGGGCTCATCCAGTATCAGCACCCTGGGCTCCATGGCAAGTACACCGGCTATGGCAGCCCGGCGCTTTTGTCCCCCGGAAAGCTCAAAGGGCGACTGGTCAAAATACTCGTCCGGAAAATTCACTGCAGAAAGGGCGTCGAAGGCACGGTTAGTGGCTTCCTTATCAGTCAGCCCCTGATTCTTGGGACCGTATTTTACATCCTCAAAAACAGTGGTCTCAAAAAGCTGGTGCTCGGGATACTGGAAGACCATGCCCACCTGCATCCTAAGTCCCTTGAGATCATAGTCCTTGTCATATATGTCACAGCCGTCATAGTAGATGGCGCCGGAGGTGGCCTTTAGAAGACCATTGAGATGCTGGATCAGGGTAGACTTTCCCGAGCCCGTATGGCCGATGATACCGATAAACTCTCCGTCATCAAGCTTCAGGCTCACATCGTCCAAAGCCTTCACCTCATACGCCGTACCGCTGCTATATGTATATGTCACGTGATCTAATATAATAGACATCTGAAATTTCCTGTATACAAACAACCCACGGTCAAACTGACCGTGGGTTATTGTACCACAAAGAGGCTGTTTCTTCAATTATTTATAGGCATTGATCCTGCATCAGAAGGGGGAGCTTCATTTCCACCGCCTCCTTCTTGTTCCATGCCCTGACCACCTTTGGCATCGGGAGGAGCAGGCCTGTCATTTTGTGCCCCATCATTTTCTTCAGGCACCGGTTGTACATCCTGCCTGCGGTTGTCTCCGGGGGCAGTATTATCCGGCCTCTTTTTTTGCTCCTTCGATCCTTCAAAGGGCTGCTCATTGGGGCTTGTCTCCTTAGGCACTTCCTCATCAGGATGCATCTCTTTCGGGATCGCATTTTCAGGCTCATCCGGATGCATCTCTTTCGGGACTGCATTTTCAGGCTCATCCATAGCTTCGTCCGGTATATCCATCACCTCATCCATATCGTCATATTCAGGTTCACTTTCAGATCCTGTTGAAGGTTCCTCCGGCATAGCTTCCTCCGGTATAGCTTCCTCTTTTTCATTTTCATGCTTTGGTGCGATCTCCACCGGCTGGGGCATTTTTTCCTCCACAATATCTTTTGCCTCTTCCACCTTTTTCCCGCGGACATCTTTTTTAAGCTCCCTAAGCATCTCTTCATCTGCATCGGGCACTCTTACACTGATCACCTTATTAAAATAGTTCAGATCATATGTCACTCCGTCCATCTCAACAGTCTCAGCCACCTCGCCTGATGCATATACACTCCCCCCCACTCCAAAGATAAAAGCAAGTGCAAATGAAGCCGCAACAGGAAAGGCACGCCGCACCAGCGTCCTTTTCATGCGTTCAGGAAATCTGATCACCCGCGGTCCAAAATCTCCGGCTATGGCTCTTTCTGTACTTTCTTCGTCCATACTAGCCTTGGCAATATCTATTGCCTCGGTATCCAGCCATATCACCTGACCCTCTTCATATAAGGTCCCGTTTATTATACGTACAGTACCCAAGCAGTCCAGAACAGCCACAGTACCATCATCGTATTTTTCCATCACTAGATTTTTTGTTTTAGACAAAATACTTACCTCGCTATTTCATAGGGAAAATACTCCCTAAGGATCGGATAGTCCTCTCCGCAGACCAGAGCTGCCACTACCAAATGCTTTCTATGTCGATCCAAAAGCTTCCTTTTTACTCCGGTTCTCTTTTCAACCTCATTCATGGGGAATCTCCTCTTTTTTTGAAGATATTCCAAAAGTGGAGGCGGAAGGAACACAGCCGCTACAGCCAGGCCACAGTCCCTTCTGGTCTTTTCGGATCTTGGAGAAGCCTCCTCAAGATCCTTAAAGGTGATCCCGTAGTCAGACAATTCTTCCTTTAAAGCGTAAAGCTCCTCCTTAAGATCCGAATCTACCGTATTGTCTGATGCCACATGAACCACAGAAAGACCTGCAGCATCCGTATTATCATCCCTGCCGTTTTCTCCCGAAAATGCCTCCGGTGTCACCGTAGTCTCATGTTCCATGATGCGTCTTTCCCTTCTAAGATGATCATATAATCTGTTTCTGACGACCACTGCGGCAAAGCCCCAGAAGTCCCCCTTTTTTTCACTATAGTTATCAAGTGCATCCGATACTGCAATAAGCGCGATAGACCATTCATCATCACTGTCAGTGATGCGATGCTTTAATATGACGGCAGCAAGGCGCAGTATATGCGCCTTTTCCGCTGTCAGGAATTCCTCTCTTTTTTTTGCATTCCTCGCTGCCTCTAATGCTCTTTTATTGTCGGCTGATCTATCTTTTTCTGTCATATTACGCTCTCTTGATCTTTATTGTACCTGCTACGCCTGATGCTTTGATCAGTTTCTTTGTCGCCTTAAATTCACTCTTGGTTCCTGTCACTCTGATCGTTGCGTTTTTGGCTATGCCTTTAAAAGCTTTGTTCCCGATCTTACTGAGATTTTCTCCATCGATCACTATGTTCTTTAAACTGTCGCAGTTTGCAAAAGCCTTTGCACCTATGACCCTGACATTATCTCCGATAACCACTTTTTTAATACTGTCATTTCCCTTCATCGCACCATTCTGGATACGGGTCACCCTGTAGGTTGTGTCATTTATGGTAACTGTATTGGGAACTATCACAGCTTTGCCATCTGTCTCCTTTATCGTATAGCTTACCGTGCTGCTTCCCGTGATCCTATAACCAACCTCATTTCCTTTGGTGTCTGTGGCCGATATGGTGTCACCCTTAGAAACCACCGAGTCGGTTGTGATCACCATGGCCTCGCTTGTTGATGCATCTGATGTTGTGGCAGTAGCAGTATCATCTGTTGCTGTTGTCGTTGTCGTTGTGGTCGTAGTGG
>CAMOFS010000179.1 GCA_946613735.1 uncultured Lachnospiraceae bacterium
ATATTTGAGGGACGGGCTGAGGTGGTTTACGGATCGAGGTTTATGAACCAGCGTGCCAAAGGGTATCTTTTTAACCGACTGGCCAATAAGGTGCTAACCTTTTTATCCAACCTCATGACCCATCAGAGGCTTACTGATATGGAGACCTGCTACAAGGCCTTCCGCCGTGAGATCATCCAGTCCATTGAGATAGAGGAAAAAAGGTTCGGTTTTGAACCGGAGATAACCGCAAAGATAGTAAAGCGCGGCATAAAGATAATGGAGGTGCCAATATCCTATTACCCCAGGAGCAATGCAGAGGGTAAAAAGATAGGTTTTTCGGATGGTGTCAGGGCATTGCATTGTATCTGGCATTACAGCAGATAGGGATTATGAAAAAGGATCTGGCGTATAAAAGAAGATATTCTTTCTTGACAGGGGCCATCGTCGGTGCGGTGGTCTTTTTTCTCATATACGGATTTCAGGTGGTGATCCCCACCAATGTGACCTGGCTTCATCACTCTATTGATCTGGAGGGGCTGGCTGATCTGACTCAGCACGAGCTGGGCTGGGAGATGTACCGCAGCTCGCCATGGATGTTTCTCATCGGCAGGTTTTATGGGCTTTCCCCGGAGCCTCTTTCAATAGTTTATACGGACAGTATCCCACTTTTTGCGATCATTTTTAAGCTGCTCTCTCCCCTGCTGCCCGGACAGTTTCAGTATATGGGAATCTTTGAGTTGATCACCTATTTGCTTACTGGTGGCTTTGGCGCCCTGATAGCAGACAGATTTGCAGGTATTGCTGCGGCAGACACTTATAAAAAGGGAGAGTCCGTACATTCTAAAAGTGTTGAGGGGCGTATCATCAGAAGTCGGGTCATATCATCCCTTTGTGCATCCCTGCTTTTGGTAACAGCTCCGGTGCTGACAAAGAGGGTTTTTTACCATACCGCACTATCGGCACATTTTCTGATACTGTCTGCGATACTTATCGTCATCTATAAAAATGAGCTTGGAAACTGGATGCAGAGAGCACTTTTTGTGACACTGGTGCTGCTTTGCACCCTAATTAATGCATATTATATCCCGATGGTGATGGGGGTCTACGGATGTAGTATCCTCTACGGTTTTTTAATAAGGCACAGACATTCACAGCAGCTTATTGACAGGGACCGTGACATACATATCAAGTTTACACCCGAGGTAACAGATCTTCGCCGGACTGCACACGGCTGGTTTGGTGACCTGGTGGCACTGTTTATATCCGGTGGCGTGGCTTTATTATGCGGCGCTATCCTGGGGATGTTTGGCGGCGGTGTCAGCTCCTCTGCGGAAAATATGGAGAACGTATCCTATAATCTGAACGGTCTTTTCAATCCCCATAATGATATCCTGATCCATCTTAAGGATATGCCCCTTTATGATTACAGGTCAAAAGAGAGCTATTCTCTCTTTTTCAAAGGCTTTGGCGTATATACTCCATGGCAGAGCGAGGGCTTTTCATATCTTGGCCTTGGGGTCATCGTACTTGTTATCCTGGTTGTCGTGACGGCATGCAGGGATGTAAAAACAGGGATTCTGGATATCAATATAAAAATGGTGGAGTCCGTAGTTGTCTTTGGACTGGTGTTTTTACTTTTGGCAATGGGTCCCATGGGAACCCTGGGCAGTCATAAGCTGTATCACATTCCCTGGCCGGACTATATATACAGGATACTATCAGTGTTTCGGACCACCGGCCGCTTCATCTGGGTGGTTTATTTCGGCATCATTGCCCTTGTGGTAATGTATGCGACCTGGTCGAAACAGAGGACGCTGCTTTTGGCTCTGGTATTATGCACAATACTACAGCTTGTGGACATATCTCCATCTCTTATCCGTAAGCATGATGTATATGCCGGCGTATCAACCTCTGATACTTATGAGAATGAGCTTGAGGCCTCCGAGGCCTTTTCATATCTGGGGCAGCAGTGTGATGAGATACTTTTTGTAGATCCTACTACGGCTATCAGGATGCGCCCCTACTGGTCTACTGTTTTTGAAGAGTATGCCGTAAAAAACAACATGTCCATGAATGCAGCTTACTGCAGCCGGGACACTACTGCCATGGCAGATGCATACTCTGATGAAAACCTGAAAAAAAGAAAGTCGGGGGAAAGGTTCCCTGACATACTCTATGTTTTTATAAATGAGGAGATCATGGAAGAGCAGGCTCATAAGTTTGATCTGAACATATATGAGTTTGATGGGATCTACATAGGTACGGATATCGATATGTCCGGATATGATGAATTAAAAGAGGTGAAAAGATGACAAAGGATACCGAAATAAGTATCAGTGATGTTGTCATCCTTTTTGTCGTGATCCTTTTGGAGCTTCTGTTTTTCAGGAATGTTCTGTCGACGGATGCGCTTATCGGTGACGGGATAGACGGCAGGCTCAATACCTTTTTTTCAGCCCATTGGTATGAATGGATAATGGGCAGGGAAGGCCTTACGGACATGTATCATATGTTTTATCCTGCTGATGATGTGCTTTCTTATTCGGATATGATGCTGGGCTTTGGTATTCTGTGTCTGCCCTTTAGATTCCTGGGGATGTCGGAATTTGTGGCGTTCAAATGGGTGGTTATTATAGGTCATATGATCGGCAGCCTGGTCCTCTATTATTACATGCGTGCCTGCATTGGGACAAAGGAGATGCCGGCTTTCCTTACTGTGGTGGCTTTTTCCTTCAGTAACCAGTTTATCACGGCCTCATATCATACGCAGCTTTATGCTGTTTCCTTTTTCCCTATAGTCATGGTGTTTTTCCATAAGTATCTGGAAGGGGAAAAGAGACGTCTTATGATCATACTTACGACTCTTTCCTTTTGCATGATCTTTTATACGTCCTTTTATATCGGATTTTTTACCGGCATCTGTTTCGGTATTTTTATGCTGGTATCCGCCGTGGTTTATGGCATAAAGGATATCCGGGACTACACTTCAAATGTACGTGATTTTGTATACGAAAGATGGGGGGACTGGGTGATCGCTCTTTTCGTAGCCATATCCGTCATGATCCCTTTTCTTAGAGTATATCTGCCCACCATGAACAAAACAGGTGGAAAGAAATATGATGAGGTTATCTACACCACCTACGATATCAGACAGCTGATATTTACACATTGGAATGAGGAGGGGGATGGCGGCTTTTCCTATGCGGCAGCAGCAGTAGTAGCTTTTATCGTCATGCTTATTATCATCTGTATACGCAAAAAAATGACGCCACTTTTACTTTCATGCCTTTTGACCATGCTTTTTGCCATTCTGCCCTGTCTTCATTTTGGGGAGGTTACGTTTTGGTACGTGATATATGAGATGGTTCCCGCAGCTTCTGCCATCCGGGCAATATTCAGGATGTTTTTTGTACTTTCTCTTCCATTTTCAATACTTCTTGGGCTGATGGTGGATGATATTACAAAAAAGCAGTGGTTTGCCGCGCTCTTAGCAGTACTGATATTTGCGGAAACCTTCTCCTTCTCCGGTGTGAAAAGTGAATGGAGTGCATCCACCCAGAACGCCATCATCAGGGAGGCATCAGGGATGCCCATAGACTGTGAGGTATTTTATCTTTTTGATCCTATAAAGCAGGAGGGGGATGATGAATCGGAACTGACCAGATACGGCAGGCAGATAAGGGGACAGATGGATGCAGTGGAGATAGCGCATTTTTACGGAGTGCGCACAGTTAACGGGTACTCGGGGAATGTTCCCGAGGGATGGGATATAAGTACTACATACAGATATGCAAAGAACCAGGCTGCAACCTGGGTGGGCAGGTCAGGGATCAACCACATGGTGGTCTATGGCTATGACCAGGCCAGGGGGAAATGGG
>CAMOFS010000180.1 GCA_946613735.1 uncultured Lachnospiraceae bacterium
GCCGGTGGGACGTCACAAATGTGCTATCTGTGGACGGACGGATGTCAGCAACCCGGAGTTGACCTTCCGCTTTTGCAGCAAGTGTAACGGAAACTACGAGTACTGCAACGACCACCTTTTTACGCACCCGCATATACAGTAGATTCTTCGCTACGCTCAGAATGACATGGGGTGTCATCCTGAGTGAGCGAAGCGAGTCGAAGGATCTTATAAAAGTCAGATTTAGATATAATGACATGAGCTTGTCATCCTGAGCGAGCGAAGCGAGTCGAAGGATCTTATAAAAAAGTCAGATTAAGGAGAAAAAATGTCAGAAGAAAGCAGAAACTTTATAGAACGAGAGATAGACAAGGACCTGGAGGAGGGCAGATACAAGGAGGTCGTGACAAGGTTTCCTCCGGAGCCCAACGGCTACCTGCACATCGGCCACGCCAAGTCCATACTTTTAAACTATGGGCTGGCAAAGGAGTACGGCGGTACCTTCCATATGAGGTTTGACGATACAAATCCCGCCAAGGAGGACATCGAGTTCGTGGAGTCCATCAAGGCGGACATCCAGTGGCTGGGAGCGGACTGGAAGGACCATCTGTATTTTGCATCCGACTATTTTGACAAGATGTACGAGCAGGCTATAGAGCTTATCAAAAAGGGCCTTGCCTACGTCTCCGATCTGAGTGCCGACGAGATAAAAAGCACCCGAGGCACACTCACGGAGCCAGGTGAGAACGATCCCAACCGTGACCGTCCCATGGAGGAGAATCTCCGTCTCTTTGAGGAGATGAAGGATGGTAAATACGACGACGGTACTATGGTGCTGAGGGCAAAGATAGACATGGCATCTCCCAATATCAATATGAGGGATCCCATTTTGTATCGTGTGGCTCATCTTACCCATCATAACACCGGAGACAAATGGTGCATCTATCCCATGTATGATTTTGCACATCCCAGTGAGGATGCCATCGAAGGCATTACCCATTCCATCTGTACCCTGGAATTCGAGGATCACAGACCCTTGTATGAGTGGGTGGTGGAAAACTGCGATTACGGCTCAAAGCCCCGTCAGATCGAGTTTGCCAAGATGTACCTGACCAACGTGGTCACGGGAAAGAGATATATCAAAAAGCTGGTCGAGGACGGTATCGTGGATGGCTGGGATGATCCAAGGCTGGTGTCCATAGCAGGACTCCGCCGCCGCGGCTATACACCTGAGTCTATCCAGAAGTTTGTGGAGCTCTGTGGTGTTTCCAAGTCCAACAGCTCGGTGGATTATGCCATGCTGGAGTACTGCATCAGGGAGGACCTGAAGGTCACGCGTCCCAGGGCCTTTGCGGTACTAAGACCCGTCAAGCTCATCATCGACAACTACCCCGAGGGGCAGAGCGAGCAGCTTACCGTGACCAACAATACTGAAAACCCTGAGCTTGGAGAGCGCACGGTGACATTTTCCCGTGAGCTTTACATCGAGGCAGATGATTTTATGATAGAGCCTCCCAAGAAGTATTTCAGGCTTTTCCCCGGCAATGAGGTGCGCCTCATGAATGCCTATTTTGTCACCTGTACCTCCTACGAGACTGATGCAGACGGCAATGTCACCGAGATCCATTGCACCTATGACCCGGCCACAAAGGGTGGTGATTCCCCCGATGGCCGCAAGGTCAAGGGAACCATCCATTGGGTGGATGCTTCTACGGCAAAAAAAGTTACCGTAAGACTATATGAAAATATTGTAGATGAGGAGCTTGGGGTATATAATGAAGACGGCAGTCTGAACCTCAATCCCAACTCACTTGAGGTTTTATCTGATGCATACGTGGAAGAAGCCCTTAGCGAGGCGGCAGCCTATGACAGCTTCCAGTTTGTGAGGAATGGCTTCTTTACCGTGGATTACAAGGAATCTAAGCCCGGTGCGCCGGTGTTTAATCGTATAGTTTCTTTGAAGAGCAGTTTTAAGTTATAGGAGTTTTTATGAATCTATTAGCAGGACTGGAAAAGTTTGGTCTCAAGGCGGATGGTGCCCTCGATATTACCAAAGAAGAGACAAAAAAGAAAAAGCCTACAGAAAGCAGTACGCAGGAAAAGCAGGTTATGACAGAGGAGGACTACCTCCTGAAAAAAGAGATGGAGTGTCCCATCTGTGACTCCAAGTTTCCTGTGCTTTTGGTGAAGACCGGTAAGGCCAAGATGATTGGCCAGGAGTTTGACCTAAGGCCACGTCACGAGGGCATTGATACCATCAAGTATGATGTGATCTCCTGTCCCGACTGTGGATATTCAGCTATGACCAAGGCCTTTGGTCCGCTTTCCACCACCCAGCGCAAGTGGGTCAGAGAGGCTGTTTGTGATAATTACGTTCCCGATGCCCGTTCTCACGAAGAGCGTGAGACCTATTCCTATAAGGAAGCTATCGACAGGTATAAGCTGGCTTTGGTATGTGCCATGGCGCGACGCGCCAAGCTTTCCGAAAAGTCATACATCTGTCTTAAGATATCATGGCTCAGACGTACAGAGTACAAGACTCTTCCCGAGAATACTGAGGAGGAGAAGGCATATAAGAGTGAGGTCAAGGAGGAGATCCAGGGCTTTTACCAGCAGGCTTATGACGGCTTCAAGGCATGCATGAGCAAGGAGTCACCGCCTTACTATGGCATGGACTCCAACACCTTGGAATTCATGCTTGCGAATATGGCTATGTATTTCAAGGATTATGATTTTGCATCCCAGACGGTATCGAGGCTTTTGACTTCGCCCAATACCAATTCACGTGTCAAGGATAAGTGCCTGAACTTAAAGGAGCAGATCGCCAAAGCGAAAAAGGCAGCTTCGGCAACAGCCCCCGCTCCCAAACCGGCACAATAATATATAGTTAAGCATTAAGATGGATCGTCCGATATAATAAGTGAGATACCATCTTTTTGTAGTAGTAGCAGGGAGGCATTAGGTTGTTTCACGCATGGCGTGAGACATAGAAACTGTCATCGCAGATGACAACAACCACATGGAGGTGTAGAGTATGAGCAGTTCTTGGGATTCGAACTCGATCAAGACCCTTTTGGGCTCCAATAACGGACTTGCGGGTATGATTGGGGACTACAATTCTATCAAAAGCGGCAGCTACGGCAAGTTACTCAAGTCCTATTACGGGCAGGCCACTTCCGGTACAGCAAGATCACAGGCTTCAGGTAGCAATATCACAGAAAAGCTTATTGAACAGAGGCGCAATCCTACCGTTTCAAAGGAGGTAAGCACTGCTAATGCCAAGCTATCCTCTTCCGTGAGCAACATGACAAGCTCTCTGTCCTCGCTGCAGGACAAAGCCACCTACGAGGATACCACCGGCGATAAGGCAAAGAACGCATTGAAGTCCTATGTATCCGCTTACAATGATGCAGTAGAGTCATCCAAAAAGTCCACCATGACATCAGTATCCAAAAATGTTGCAGGGGCCATGAAGGCATCTGCGGCAGATGCGGACAAGCTCAAGGAAGTTGGCATTACCATCAACAACGATGGTACACTTAATCTTGACGAGAAAAAGCTTAAAAATGTGGATGCTGATAAGATTAAGGATATTTTTGACGGCAAGGATGCCTTAAGCTACGGCTCAAAGGTGGCCACCAGCATGAACCGTGCTGCATTTTATATTTCAGATTCTGCAGCATCCACATCCACAGACAGTGCCACCACCAAGGTATCCACGGCAAAAAGCTCGGCAGACCTTAAGGGCAGCATCGACAGGCTTATGTCAGATGACACCTATGCGGCGACCACAGGAAGTGATGGCAGGTCATCCTATGATGTCAAGTCCATCAGATCCGCAGCAGAGGACTTTATCAAGAATTACAACGCTACCATTG
>CAMOFS010000181.1 GCA_946613735.1 uncultured Lachnospiraceae bacterium
GAGATTCTTCGCTTCGCTCAGAATGACATGTATAGGGGGCTCAGAATGACAAATATAGGAGGCTCAGAATGGCAAGTGGGAGTCTCGGGATAACACGCGGGAGTCCTGGGATAACGTATCCCACAGCATTATGCTGTCTTGGAGGCCTTGCCCTCTCTCTTCTCATGGCCGGTGGTAATGTCGTCCTTTTTAGGCTCTTCCTCCTTGATGCCATGCTCCTCAAGGGTCTCAAAAGCTGCCAGCTCGGGATGGAGCATATGCTCCTTACAGTATCCCTCGTACTTCTTCTTGGGATGCTTCATGTGGGACCATAAATCTTCTGCCACGGGGGCCCACTCTGCGGCATAGTCGTCGCACTTTGCGCAGAGATGATCCACGCTCTCGGGTGACTCCAGATTGGTCTGATGTGCACCGGACCGCTCAACCATCTCTCTTAACAGCTTGGGATTCTCTAACATAGGGCAGGGACGAAGGTGGTTACGGTTGAAGGGCTGTCCTCTGTGATACTCCATAAACAGTGGACTCTGAAGAATCTCAAGTATGGTAGAATCCTTGATATTGGCGCTGGAATAATGGATGAATACGCAGGGCTCCGCATCACCATTTGAGTTGATGTGGAAGTAGTTACGTCCTCCCGCGATACATCCGCCGACGAACTCGCCGTCGTTCTGGAAATCCATGGGATAAAACTCTATATCGCTCTCCTTACCACGGACACGTCTTATGGTCTCGATCATCTTTCTGCGCTGCTCCACTGTAGGCATAAGCTCGGGAACCGCATTGTTACCAACAGGCATATAGTGGAAATAAAAGCCAAAGCGAGCACCCTTTTTCGAAATAAATCTGAGGAACTCGTCACTGGTCACGGCCTCAATGTTGTCCCTGGTGTAGCAGATAGAAGTTCCATATACGATGCCATGCTTCTGCAAAAGATCCATGGCCTTCATAACAGCCTCATAATGCCCGTCTCCACGACGAGCATCATTGGTCTCGGGAGTCCCCTCGATGGAAAGCATAAAGGTAAGGTTACCCAGCTCCACTATCCTCTCGCAAAGCTCCTCGTCGATAAGGGTGGAGTTGGAATACGCTACAAAAAGGCAGTCATTGTGCTTCTCACAGAGCTTAAGTATATCAGCCTTTCTGACCATGGGCTCTCCGCCGGTCATCATGTATAGATACACGCCCAGCTCCTTGCCCTCGGTAACGATCTTGTCCATCTCGTCAAAGGAAAGGTTAGCCTTGTGGCCATAGGTGCCTGACCAGCAGCCTACGCAGTGCATATTGCAGGCCATGGTAGGATCAAAAAGAATGAGCCAGGGTATGTTGCAGTTATATTTTTCACGGTTGGCACGGATCATCTTGGTGCCGCGGAAAAATGCCTCATAACCCAGGTTCAGTATAAACTTTTTGGCAAACTTGGGATTGGTCTCATCTATGATCTTATTGATAAAACGCATCCAGCGGTTGTTGGGGTCAGACATAGCTGTACGAACAGCAGTCATAGTCTTTTCGTTTCCCTTGCCCCAAAACTTCTCTGTCATGTCTAAAAGCTGAAGATAGGTCTTTGTCCTCTCACCCCAGTTCTTTTTGCCCACATTGCCCAAAAAACTATCGATGGCAACGGAAAAAGCCTGTCTCTGCGCCGCATGCTTCATGTTCTCTGCTAAAGATGCCATTTTGAAATCCTCCTGATGCCCTGATGGCAAAAAACGATAATCTGTATATCTTAATGAGGATTGTATGCCTCCTTTATGCAAAGTGCAATAAACAAAAAAGAGGGTTTGTAGCATTTTATACTAAATTAACCGGTTCACGACCTCGGCCACTTCTTCCTCCACCAAAGGCTTGGAAACAAATCCTTCAAATCCCATGCGGCCGTATTCCTTGCGATCCCGTTTGGAAGTCTTGGCGGTCATGATCACGGCCGGAGTGTTGGCATTGGGATTATTGTCATAACGCCTTATACGAAGCAGAAGCGCAGGCCCGTTAAGTCCCGGCATCAGATCATCCAAAAAGATCAGGTCATACTTTACAGAGGACAGCTCCTTTAGAGCCTCCGAAGAATCACTCATAGTCTTGATCGTGGCCTTGCTCTGATTAAGAAATGCGTCTGCCACCTTAAGGTTGATCTCGTTATCATCCACCACGAGGAAGTGCTTTCCGGTAGCATGCTTGAGACGCTTCTTGTCAGCCACGCCGTTGAGTACATTCTGCCTGTGCTGCTCCAACGTCATATCACTCATAATCTTTTGGGAGATATGCACCGTAAAGATAGAGCCCTTGCCATAGGTACTCTTAACCTCAATGGTACCACCCATAAGGGTCATTATCTGCTTGGCGATGGAAAGTCCAAGTCCCGTACCCTCGATACTGCGGTTATTCTCCATATCCATGCGCTTGAAGTTTTTGAAAAGATCTGCCATATCCTCTTCACGTATGCCCACGCCGGTATCCGTCACGGTAAAGCTCAGGTGGACATAGTCATCCTCCTGCTCTCCGTCCACGTCGAATACGACGATGCCACGCTTGGTGTATTTAATGGCGTTGTCTATGATATTGGACAACACCTGCGTCAGTCTCTCCTCATCTCCGTACAGCTCGTCCGGCAGATCCTCCTTGACGCGGAGCTGGCATTCCACCTTTTTACCCAAGAGTCCGTCAGACAGCTTTTTTGCAAGCTTGTCCACCATCTCGTCCAGGTGGTAATTCTCCTCCACTATGGTAAATTGTCCCGCCTCCATCTTGGACACATCCAGCACATCATTGATTATGGACAAAAGAGAGGTACCCGCTTTTTTCATATCCCCGGAGTAGTTTAGTACATTGGCCTCCTTGCTGTTTCGAAGGATCACCTCATTGATCCCTAAAATAGCATTCATGGGGGTGCGGATCTCATGGGACAATGATGCAATGAACACGCTTTTTGCCTTGTTGGCGGAGGCCGCCTCTTCCCTTGCCTCCATAATAGCATTCTGTGTGGACAGAAGCTTTTGGTAGTCCCTGGTCTCCAGTGCCAGATACAGAATAAACACTCCCAAAGATGTAAAAAGTGCCACCAGCTTGAGCTTGCCGCCCAACATGGGCTGCATGATACTCACACCAAAGACCATCATAATGGTAAACAGGATGGCATACCGCTCTCTGTCCATCATGTTTTTGAATTCGTAGATATAGATTACCAGGGCATATAGTCCGAAGTAGACCGCCGGCATGTAGCCTCCCCAGATATACAGGGGGCCGGACACGAACTTCAACTGAACAGGATCAAAGTTGAACACCAGGTGGGTAAAGGGATTGGTCCCCATAAGCATTATGGAAAACAAGAGCACCAGATTGTTCACATACATAAGGAACCTGGGCGGCTTGCGGTCAGTAAGCCTGGTAATGTAGAGCGCAAAGAAGTAGAGGACAAAATGCTCAAACAAAAATTGTGTCCCCTCTATGTAGTCTCGCAGTATCCTCCATCCCATACCCCTGGGCAGATACATATCAAGGGGCGCAAAAACCTCTGCAAGCGTGATTAACAGCGTGCAATAGGCCATTTTCCTGAATGCCCTGGCAGTCTTTGTATCCTCTCCCGAGATCAGGTGTAAAAAGACCACGATGATCAGGTCAAAGAATATGGCTGCGACCTCATATGTAACTTTTACGTTTCCAAGAAGATAGTCAACCATCTAACATTTCTCCCGCTTTTTTTGCCACCTGTTCGTAGATCCTCAAAAGCTCCGGTGTCTCATTAATGAGGATCTCCTCATTCTTATCCAGATCCTCGTTCTTCATGGCTGCCTTGGCTATGATCTCAAGCCTGTCAGCCTCCTCACCCAGGCCATAAGCACCTATGGCTCGGCTGGAGG
>CAMOFS010000182.1 GCA_946613735.1 uncultured Lachnospiraceae bacterium
ACGATCCACAGTATCCATGATCACGGAGTTGGTCTCCTCAGCTGCCTTTTCCTGTGCTTCGATATCGGTAAGTTTTTCCTCTTCATTGACAAAGAGGACCTTGCTGACGTTCCTGATGAAAAGGGACATCACAATGATGGAGAGTACCTGGATCTCATCCATGGGAAGCTCCTGACCCTCAAAGCCATCCATGGCATTAATCACTACAGATATAACATTGAAAATGATAACGCATATATTAAAAGCATTGGTAAACTTAAGGTCACTGTACACTATAGTCAGCACCATCACCAAAAATGCGTAACTGTATATCAGTGGATTCGCCGCGGTAAGCAGCACATACGCATACATGACCTGAAAGCCCACACACCCGATCCATCTGAGGATCTTTGAATCGGGATCCCGCCTGATAGTGATGGTCTCCGCCGCCACGGTAGCGAGGATGATAGCAGCCAAGACTGCAAAATACAATCCGGTCCTCGATCCCTTGATAACCTCCAGCAGATAGGCTGCAAAAATAATGAACTGCATTACCAGATGCATGGTGTAAAACACCGCATTGTTCCTGGCTTCTTCTGTTGCTTTTTTAAACATGCCCCAATTCCTCCTGTGAAATATTACTTGATAATGAATAAGCCAATTTCATTATAGCAAAAAAGGAGTGGCCGTGCCACCCCTCTTTTGTTCTTCAATTCGCTGAAATATCAGCGCTTTTCAGCAACAAGCTCGTCATTTTTTACATCTATGCCTATAACATCTCCCATGCCGACCTCTCCGGACAGAATAGTACGTGCCGCAAGTGTCTCCACATTTTTCTGCAAAAATCTCTTTAACGGACGTGCACCGTATATCGGATCATAGCCCCGCTCTACTACAAAGCTCTTTGCCGCATCGGTAAGCTCCACAGTAAGATCCCTGTCTGCTATCCTGTCATTAAGCTCCTTCAAAAGCAGCTCCACGATGCCGGTGATATTGTCCTTTGTAAGAGGCTTGAACATGATTATCTCATCAAGTCTGTTTAAAAACTCCGGCCTGAAGGATGCACGAAGCCCATCCATTACCGCCGCCTCAGCCTCGGAAGTGATGCTGCCGTCATCGGCTATGCCTTCCAAAAGATCCTGGGAGCCAAGATTGGAGGTAAGGATGATGATGGTGTTTTTAAAGTCCACGGTCCGTCCCTGTGAATCTGTGATGCGTCCGTCATCCAATACCTGAAGAAGTACGTTGAATACATCGGGATGGGCCTTTTCCACCTCATCAAAAAGCACTACGGAATAGGGCTTTCTGCGGACTGCCTCAGTAAGCTGGCCGCCCTCATCATAGCCCACATATCCCGGAGGCGCTCCAATAAGCCTGGATACGGAGAATTTCTCCATGTACTCCGTCATATCGAGTCTTACTATATTGTTCTCGTCATCGAAAAGTGATGCTGCAAGGGATTTTGCCAGCTCTGTCTTGCCCACACCGGTGGGTCCCAAGAACAGGAAGGAACCGATGGGCTTGCCGGGATCCTTTATTCCGGCCCGTGACCTGATTATGGCCTCTGTCACCTTTTGTACGGCCTCGTCCTGACCGACCACTCTCTTATGTAGCTCCTCGTCCAGGTGAAGAGTCTTGTTGCGTTCGGATTCATTGAGCTTTGCCACAGGGATACCGGTCCAGCGTGATATGATGGCTGCGATCTCCTCGTCGGTAACACTCTCATGTACCAGAGTGATGTCCCGGGATTTTACCGCCTCCTCTTCATCCTCCAACTGCTTCTGCAGCTGTGGCAGCTTTCCATACTGAAGCTCAGCCGCCTTGTCCAGATCATAGTTCTGCTGGGCTGCCGTGATCTCATTTTTCACCTGCTCCAGCTGTTCTCTCAGTTCCGACACACGGCTTACTGCCTGCTTTTCATTCTCCCACTGCGCCTTTTTATTGGACAGCTCGTCCTTTAATTCGTACAGCTCCTTCTGCAGCTCTTCCAGACGATCGGCCGAAAGCTTGTCGGTCTCCTTTTTAAGAGCCGTCTCCTCGATCTCCATCTGCATGACCTTACGGTTCAGCTCATCCAGCTCGGAGGGCATGGAATCCATGTCCGTCTTTATGGAGGCGCAGGCCTCATCCACCAGATCGATAGCCTTGTCCGGCAAAAATCTGTCGGAGATATATCTGTCGGAAAGGGTCGCCGCCGACACCAGGGCAGAATCTGTGATCTTAACTCCGTGGTATACCTCATAGCGTTCCTTTATACCACGAAGGATGGAAATAGTATCCTCCACCGTGGGTTCATCCACCATCACCGGCTGGAACCGACGCTCCAGGGCCGCATCCTTTTCTATATATTCACGATACTCGTCAAGGGTGGTGGCTCCTATACAGTGAAGCTCGCCTCTTGCCAGCATGGGCTTTAGCATATTGCCTGCATCCATGGCTCCCTCGGACTTACCCGCTCCCACTATAGTGTGAAGCTCATCTATGAACAGGATTATCTCACCCTCTGAGTTTTTAATGTCATCAAGGACAGCCTTTAGTCTTTCCTCGAATTCACCCCGGTACTTTGCACCGGCAACCAGGGCACCCATATCCAGAGCAAAAAGCTTTTTATCCTTTAATGTCTCAGGCACGTCACCGCGGACTATACGCTGGGCCAGCCCCTCTACCACAGCTGTCTTTCCTACACCGGGCTCACCTATAAGAACAGGATTGTTCTTTGTCTTTCTGGAAAGTATCCGGATCACATTCCTTATCTCCGCATCGCGTCCGATCACCGGATCAAGTTTTTGCTCCCGGGCACGCTCCACCATGTCAAATCCATATTTTTCAAGCGTGTCATAGGTGGCTTCCGGATTATCACTGGTAACCCGCTGGTTACCTCTGACCAACATCAATGCCTCCAAAAACCTTTCCTTGGTGATGCCAAACTCCTTGAACTTTTCCTTTATCGCAGGATTCGGCCTGTGGATCATGGACAAAAAGATATGCTCCACAGAGACATACTCATCCCTCATTGCCTTAGCCTCATCCTCGGCATGGATCAGAACATCATTCAGATTCTTTCCAATATAGACCTGGCCGCCGCCGGAGACCTTGGTTCGGGCATTTACCATGGACTCGGCATCATTTTTAAAATAGTTGAGGTCGATATCCATCTTCTCGATAAGCTTTGGGATCAGACCATCTTCCTGTTGCAAAAGAGCCAAAAGCAGGTGCTCCTGCTCTATCTCCTGATTGCCGTGGTCATAGGCCAGCTTTTCACAATCCTGCACAGCCTCCACGGACTTTTGTGTAAACTTGCTGATATTCATACAGTCTCACCTGCCTTTCTTTAAGATCCTTCGCTTCGCTCAGGATGACACCATGTCATTCTGACTCTTCCCACTGTCATTCTGAGCGAAGCGAAGAATCTTCTAACAAAGGCTCCCGCCTTCCGACAGGAGCCTCTACAATTATAGACTATCGCTTTGTCATTGTCGAGATTATCCCTCGATGGAGATCAATTTCTTCTCCGGAACCTCAGGCTGCTTCTCGATCTTGGGGATGTCCACGGTAAGTATGCCGTTTTCATACTTAGCCTTGATATCATCCTGGGTCACATCCTCGCCTACGTAAAAGCTCCTGCTGCAGGTGCCGTAGTAACGCTCGCGACGGATATAGCGATACTCCTCATCGCCTTCATTCTTTTCCTGCTTTGTGGTGGCACTGATATTGAGGTAGCCGTCTGTAAGCTCTGCTGTGATGTCCTCCTTGTTGGCACCCGGTATAGCTATGGTCAGCTCAAAGCCGTCCTTCTTCTCTTTGATATCGGTCTTCATGAGTCCGTTCGCATTGTTGGTGCGGAAGGAAAAACTCTTCTGGGGATAATCAAA
>CAMOFS010000183.1 GCA_946613735.1 uncultured Lachnospiraceae bacterium
CTGCTACGGAGACGTATACTATTATCTACGAGGCACCGACCATGCCTGTAGTTTCTCCCACGGGAGGAAGACTGACCCGTCCCACCAGTGTTACCATTGCAACGAACACTCCGGAGGCTGACATCTACTATACCTGGGACGGAACCGTCCCCACCTCGGCATCATCCCATTATACGGGACCCATAGCAGTACCCGAGGGCAACAGTATTTTATCGGTTATAGCTATCGACAAGCATGGACTCATAAGTCCGGTATTACAGGTTAATTACATTTATCTGCCATGAAGATAACTATTCTTTGCGTAGGAAAGATAAAAGAGGCGTATTTCCGAGATGCCATAGCGGAGTATAAAAAGAGACTGTCGGCTTATTGTGAGCTATCCATCATGGAAGTTGCCGATGAGGCGGACTCAGACACAGCGGTGGAAAATGAAGGTCGGCGGCTTTTGGAGAAGCTTCCTGACAAGGCCTATGTCACAGCGCTTGCCATTGAGGGTAAAAAGCTTGATTCACCAGGGCTTTCGGCCAGGCTTAACGATCTGATGGTAAGTGGGCATAGTCACTTTGTATTTATCATCGGCGGATCCTCGGGGCTTTCACCTGAGGTTATGAAAAGAGCTGATTTTAAGCTTTCCTTTTCGGATATGACATTTCCGCACCAGCTTATGCGGGTGATACTTTTGGAACAGATATACAGGGCTTTTAAAATACTAAAAAATGAGCCGTATCATAAATGAAAGAGGGGAAGATATTATGAGAATGTATGACATCATCGAAAAAAAGAAGCACGGCATCGCCCTTTCCAAGGCGGAGATCCAGTACTTTGTAAGGGGGACTACAGAGGGGACCATTCCTGACTACCAGATATCGGCTCTTATGATGGCCATATACTTCAAGGGGATGGATCCGGAAGAGACCTATGAGCTGACCATGGCTATGGCTGCATCCGGCGATATGCTGGATCTGTCGGCCATTGAGGGGGTCAAGGTGGACAAGCACAGCACAGGTGGCGTAGGTGACAAGACCACCTTTGTTATTGGTCCCATTATAGCTGCTCTTGGACTGCCTTTTGCAAAGATGTCGGGACGCGGACTGGGGCATACAGGCGGCACCATCGACAAGCTGGAGGCTTTTCCGGGATTTAGGACCTCCATATCCGAGACCAAGTTTTTTGACAATGTGGCACGTCACAAGATAGCAGTGGTAGGTCAGACCAAAAACCTGGCACCCTGCGACAAAAAGCTATATGCGCTTCGTGACGCCACAGCTACGGTGGACCAGATATCCCTTATCGCCAGCTCCATAATGAGTAAAAAGCTGGCCAGCGGCGCAGATGCCATTGTATTAGACGTCAAGGTTGGAAGTGGTGCATTTATGAAGACCAAGGAGGAGGCCAGAAAGCTGGCTGAGACCATGGTCAATATAGGAAATGCCGCAGGACGCAAGGTGACAGCCGTTCTTACTGATATGGATGAGCCCTTGGGATATGCCGTTGGCAATACCTTGGAGGTCATTGAGGCCATCGATGCCCTAAGAGGCGAGGGCCCCAAGGATCTGATGGAGGTAGTATATGCCCTTGGCTGCCAGCTGGCACTTTTGTCAGGAGTGGCGCGCACCAGGGACGAGGCCTTAGAAAAGCTCAACCGTGTAATTGATGACGGCAGTGCCTATAATAAGTTCTGTGAATTTATCCGCATCCAAAACGGTAATCCCGAGGATGTGCCCCGTATGAGGGAGCTTCTTAATGTGTCTTATGTGGAGGATATCTTTGCGGAAACTGACGGATATGTGTCCAGGATAAATGCGGAGATGATAGGCCATGCTTCCATGGTTCTTGGTGGAGGCCGTGCTGCAAAGGAAGACTCCATAGACCTTAACGTAGGTGTGGTGCTTCATAAAAAGGTGGGAGATTCCATCATCTCCGGTGAGTCCATTGCCACAGTCTACGGTAATGATCCCAAAAAGGTAGCGGCAGCAAAGGAAGAAGTACTGTCTGCATACAGTTTTACTAAGAACAAGGTGGATCGTCCCGCCAAGATCTTAGAGATAATAGGAGAGAGATAATATTGGAAAAAACCATTGATATACCTTCAGACCATCTGGAAAACATCTTCGGTGAGTTCGATCATAATATAGCCATAATTGAGCGCTCCTTGGGAGTGGATGTGGTAAACCGGGGTGACGGGGTCAAGCTCATAGGCGAGGAATCAGCCGTAGTTGCTGCAGAGAATGTTATGGATGAGCTTTTTTCCCTTTCAAAAAGGGGCAACCACATATCCGAGCAGAATGTGAGATATGCCCTTTCCATAAAAGAAAACCTAGGCAGCCATCCCCTGGTAAAGATCGACGGAGAGATCATCTGCCATACGGTAAACGGCAAGCCGGTAAAGCCCAAGACCCTTGGACAGAAGTCCTATGTGGATGCAATCAAAAAACAGATGATAGTTTTTGGTATAGGTCCTGCGGGAACGGGTAAGACCTACCTTGCCATGGCCATGGCCATCACTGCCTTTAATGCAGGAGAGGTCAGTCGTATCATTTTGACCAGGCCTGCCATTGAGGCTGGGGAAAAGCTTGGCTTTTTGCCCGGAGACCTCCAGAGCAAGGTGGATCCTTACCTTCGTCCGCTATATGATGCCCTCTATCAGATCATGGGTGCTGAGAGCTTTCAGCGCAATATGGAAAAGGGCTCTATCGAGGTGGCGCCCCTGGCTTATATGAGGGGACGTACTCTTGACAATTCCTTCATTATTTTGGATGAGGCACAGAATACCACTCCTGCTCAGATGAAGATGTTTCTGACCCGTATCGGTTTTGGCTCCAAGGCCATAATCACCGGAGATGAGACTCAAAAGGATCTGCCAAAGGATGCGGTGTCAGGACTGGATGTGGCCACTAAGGTACTTTCAAAGATCGATGATATTTCCATCATCAGGCTGGACGGCAGGGATGTGGTCAGACATCCTTTGGTACAAAAAATAGTCGGCGCCTATGAGGAATACGAGGCACACCTTAAAAAGCGTGACAAAAAAGGAGCTAAACGAAACTAGATGGATCCTGTGGAAAAGAGGATACCGCCGAAGCGGTTTGCATATATAATAGCATTATTTTTGGTGTCCATGGCAGCGGTGATCTTCATGCTATATGGCAGAAGAGTACTTTTGGATGAGATCATAGGTATCATTGCGCTGTTTTTAGCATTTACGATGGTGTTTATAATCGCCCTCATACAGCTTCGCAGGATGGGCAGGCTGTCCTATGACGGCACCACCTATAAGAGGGTTTTTATACTGTCATCCCTAAGCTGGGGCATAATAATCATGTCATCCTATATGCCGACGTTTTTGGGGCCGGTGATCATTACCAGTTTTCTTTTGGTATCAGCGGTGGATGGATTGCTTTCGCTGTCGGCAGCCCTTTTTATGGACATGATGCTTTGCTACACCTGTGGTATGAGTTCCAACACTTTGTACTGCTATATGATGCTTTCCATCTTCGGAGCTCTCATCGCAGTGTTTTTAAAGGACAGGAGGGACGAAAAAAATCCCCACCTTTATGTGCTGCTTTTGATCGTACAGTTTTTCTTCCCGGTTATATACTATGAGTTTTCCTACGGCAGGCTTAATCTTAGCTTTCTCATATCCGCAGCGCTTACATCCTTTATCATTACCTTGGTGGTCATGATAAGCTATAAGTGGCTTTTGCGTATCGATGCCAATGAGGAGATGATCTCCTACGAGATGTATCTGGAGGATGATTTTTCCCTGGCTATGGAGCTTAAAAAGTTTTCAGGCAGGGAATATGCCCATGGAAGGAAGGTATCCGAGCTTTCCATGGCGGC
>CAMOFS010000184.1 GCA_946613735.1 uncultured Lachnospiraceae bacterium
CCTTCAGAACGAGACATGCCAGGTATTTGCAGACTATGCAGGCGGCAAGCTTGATGCTCAGGGCTTTGTAGATACCATCGGACAGGTTATCAAGAACTACTACGCAGAGTAATACTCAGTAATTCAGAGTCAGGTTTGATGTCATAATGTCATTCTGAGCGACGCGAAGAATCCATTACAGATCCCTCGGCTTCGCTCGGGATGACAATGGACATCGGGATCTGACTCTTATTTTTTAGAAAGGGGGTTTGTGATGAGAAACGAAGTTTCTATGGGTAAAAAGATCACTGCTATCCTGATGCTGGCGGTAGGCGCTCTGTTTTTTGTCAGAGCCATGATGCTTGATCTGTCAGGTTCAAAAGCAGATTTCCGTGGTGAGATGCTCATCATCGGTGTGGTACTTATCATTGCAGGCTTATACTTTTTCCCCACTCTCAGATATCACAGAGCCATAATCAATATCATTTTTTTGTTCCCGCTGTTATTTGCATTTTTAGTTACGGTCATCATTCCGCTGGTGCTGGGTGTGTCTTACTCCTTTACTGACTGGGATGGTATCAGGATGAATAACGTGGTGGGACTTGCAAACTACACCAAGATCTTTTCGCAGAAGGACTTTATTTGGTCCATACTTATTACCTTCATGTTTGTTGTATTCAACATGATCCTTGTAAACCTTGTAGCATTTTTGCTGGCTCTTTTATGCACATCAAAGCTTAAGGGCATGGGTTTCTTCAGGGCAGCTTACTTCCTGCCCAACCTGATCGGAGGTATCGTTTTGGGTTACATCTGGAAGTTCGTATTTTCAAATGTTGTTACCAAGATCACCATGACTCTGATCAAGGACAACACATCAATGCTTGAAAACTTTAAGACGGCCTTTTTTGCCATCATCATCGTATATGTATGGCAGTATGCAGGTTACATCATGCTGATATATATTACCGGACTCAATACAGTGCCGGGAGATGTTATTGAGGCAGCGGCTATCGACGGGGCTTCTCCGATGCAGACGCTTTTCAATATCAAGATCCCCATGATCGCACCGACCATTACGATCTGCACATTTTTGACACTTACTTCTGCGTTCAAGCAGTTTGATGTTAACCTGGCTTTGACCAATGGTACGCCCTCGGCGGACTTTATGGGAGAATATATTACCCAGGGTACATCCATGCTGGCATTAAACATCTTCCAGACTGCTGTGGTAAAGGACAACTATCCTCTGGGACAGTCCAAGGCTGTGTTGTTCTTTATAATCCTGGCCATAGTCTCTATCCTTCAGGTAAGGATATCTAACAAGAAGGAGGTGGAGCTGTAATGCATACAAAGGAAAAAACATCATCGGTTGTAACAAAGGTTATCATTGCAACCGTCATAGCTATCTATGTGCTGTTTCCCTTCTTCCTTGTGGTGATCAATTCATGCAAGGCCAAGGACGCCATTACAGCCGACCCTATAGGCTTCGGTGGTGCGAACTTCGGACAGCTGGCACAGAATCTTTCTGATGTTATCAATAACAACAGCTTCCCCTTCTGGAAGGCTTTTGGATACTCGGTGGAGATTACGGTTTTATCACTGGTATTTCTGGCAGTTTTCGGCTCCATGGCAGCATGGGTCATCTGCCGTAACAAGACCAAGTGGTCCACGGTCATTTACTTTACTTTCATCGCATCCATGATCATTCCTTTCCAGGTAGTTATGCTTCCGCTTATTTCTACCTTCCGTGATGCGGGCAAGTTCGTGGGCATCAACATGCTCTTTTCCGTGGCAGGACTGGTATTTGCATACTTAGGCTTCGGCGGAGCCATGACGGTGTTCATCCTAAACGGCTTTATAAAGGGTATCCCTTTTGAGCTTGAAGAAGCTGCATCCATTGACGGCTGCCGTCCCGAGCAGACATTTTTCAGGGTTATCTTCCCGCTTTTGACACCCGTGATCACCACGGTCACCATCCTTAACGGCATGTGGATATGGAATGACTTCCTTTTGCCTAACATGCTTTTGGGCGCCAGCTCAGGAGGCAGCGGCGGTGTGACCACCCTTCCTGTAGCGGTTCAGGCTTTTGTAGGATCCAAGGTAATAGAGTGGAACCTTTTGCTTTCAGCCACGCTGCTTGCCATGATCCCCATCATTCTGTTATTCTTGGTAGCACAAAGACAGATCATGAATGGAATGATCGAGGGCGCAGTTAAGGGTTAAATATGAGAGATTTCTTTTCCTATGACGGGCCGCTTATGAGGGCGCTGTCCGGTATTACAACATTGCTTATACTGAACGTATTGACGTTGGTCTGCAGCCTGCCGGTGATCACGGCAGGCGCGGCCCTGACGTCGATGCATTACTGCATCATGAAGATGGCAGATGATGAGGATACCGGGATCGTCAGGATGTATTTTTCACAGTTCAGGGACAACTTCAGATCCGTGACACCGGCGTGGCTTGTGCTTTTAGGGCTTGCGGCCTTTTTGATCTTTGATTATCAGGTCTTTTTGGCCTCGGCGGAGACTGTCAGGATGGTGGCTGTGGTACTTATCTACATGGCGGGGCTTATATGGCTGCTCATGTATGTCTGGTTTTTCCCACTGGCCGCCAAGTTTGAAAACAGCTTTGGGGCCAAGTTTAAAAATGCTCTTATCATGGCCGTGGGCGCGCTTCCACAAACTATAGGCATGGTGGCGATCTGGGTCGTGATCCTTTTCGTCCTGTGTCGTTCATACAGGCTGCTCCCGTTGTTACTGTTTTTTGGTTTATCCCTTCCCGCGTATCTGTCGTCGTTTTTGTATTATCCGGTGATAAAACGCCAGATCGGGGGAGATGAAGAAGATTCTTCGGACTAAAGTCCTCAGAATGACACAAAGGATATATTTTCCCCTTTGTCATCCTGAGCGAAGCGAAGGATCTTATATAGAGGAAGCTAATATGGCAAACAAGAAAACTGAATTTGATAAACGTCTTGCTCCTTATTACGACGAGCTGAAGTGGCTGTATTACGAGCTGTACCATGACGACTATGATGCTTTTGATTACTTTATAAACATGCTCAGGCGCATGGAAGCAGAACGCAGCGACGAGCTTAAGGCCTGGGACAAAAAGAGGATGAAACGATCCGACTGGTACAGGGACAATAAGCGGTTGGGCATGCTTTTATACGCTGACAATTTTGCTACTGACCTAAGGGGAGTAAGCCGGCATCTGGACTATATCAAGTCCACAGGCGTAAACTATCTGCATCTCATGCCCCTTTTGGAGAGTCCCGAGGGACGTTCCGACGGAGGCTATGCGGTATCCGACTTTAAAAAGGTGGATCCCAGGATAGGTACCATGGACCAGCTTTCCAAGCTTGCAGGTGAATGTCATAATGCGGATATCTCAGTGTGCCTTGACTTTGTCATGAATCATACCAGTGAGGATCATGAGTGGGCGAAGAGGGCAAAGGAGGGAGACCGATCCTTCCAGGAGAGGTATTTCTTTTTTGATGACTGGAGCATCCCCAATGAATTCGAGAAATATGTTCCACAGGTATTCCCCCAGACTGCACCCGGTAACTTTACCTGGTGCGAGCAGGCGGGCAAGGTGGTGATGACCACTTTTTATCCTTATCAGTGGGATCTGAATTACCGCAATCCCGTGGTCTTCAATGACATGACCGAGAACATGCTCTTTTTGTGCAACAAGGGTGTGGATATCGTAAGGCTTGACGCTACGCCTTATATCTGGAAGACACCCGGCACCAACTGCCGTAATCTTCCCCAGGTACATACCCTGGTGCGCATGATGCAGATAGCTTCCATGGTGGTCTGCCCCGGCACCCTGCTTTTGGGTG
>CAMOFS010000185.1 GCA_946613735.1 uncultured Lachnospiraceae bacterium
CGGCCCATTCCTTTACAAAGGAAAGCTCTTCCATCTTTGGGGCTCTATTGCAGGCCCCCCTTACCTGGCCTAATGTACCGTCCGACAGAACCTCGATGGTAAGCACGGACTCGTCTTTTTTGGCTTTGTCCTTGTATCTCATGAAAAAGATCATGCATCTTCCGCTCAGCACATTTGCCTCATAAGAATGCACACAGTTGTGCTGTCGTTCTGATTCCTCGATAAGATCCCAATTGCTTTTTGCTGCGATGATCTTGTATTCCTTGCCCGTATACTCCAGATGCTTGGTCTCGTCTACCCGCTCGTTCCAAAGAGCCTGATAGATATTATCTCCGCACTGTCTGATCTCGTAAGCCAATCTGTGCTCCAGGGATGCCAGATTCTCGGGATATTTTTCACGCACCTTCCTATACAGGAGCTTCTGGAAATGGAGCACATTTTCCCATCTTGCCAGAAAGCCCTCCAGATCGTCTCCGAAGCCTTCTTTTACGGATGCTTTGAAAAGATAATCCAAAAAGCAATTTGCCTTAAAGCTCCAGGCCGGGGTCAGCCTACGGTAGTACCCCTCCATAGCGATGGGCTCCAGAGCCTTTTCCTTGTAAAGAAGCTTCTGCAAAAAATCGTAGGGGATCAGTTCCCTGATACCACTGTCCAGGTACATCTCCATGGCTTTTTCTCCCCACTCGGGTCCGAAGGCATTTCTGATCAGCAAAAATGAGTGAAAGCTTCTGAACATAAGGTTTTCGGGCATACCGTTTATAAAAAGATAGTCCGAAAAAGCCTTGCGCATATTGCACCCTCTTTTTTCCATCACCAGACTTATCATATCCCTATAGGCGTTGGGTGAGCTGTCATGCAATAGCTTACAGACGAGCAATAATGACGACCAGCAGGGCCCCCTTAGTTTACTGCTTAAATCAAAAGAGAGAGTGTATTCATCAGCCCAGATGATATTGGGGCCGTTATATGCATTTAATTCACGTGGCCCACACTTCACTCCGGGAGAGTGAAATGTGAAAAAGTCATTGCTCACCCAGCTTTTTACATCGGGACGACGATTGTCAAAGGGATCGAGGTCGTCTCCGAATGGGTCTCCAAAGTTATTATTAACGAAGCCGGGGAGGGGCTCGTTGTTATAAAAAATATCGTTATGCCCAAAGGGATCCTCGACCTTCAGAAAGTCTCGGAGTGTAGCGGTGCCGAAGCTGTCCAGCTCATAAAAGGGGGAATACCGAAACTCCTCATTTTCCCTTTGCCCTCCCGGGTATGAGCATTGGTATATATAGTGATCACCGCCTTTGTATGGATGCGGACCTACAGAGAAGAGGTCCTCAAAGTTTATGTATGCATCGGGAATAAAAAATGGTGCCTTTTGTAGAAACTCAAGCATATCCTTATCGGAAAAAACATCAATGAGAGTCCTTGTAAAACATCTATACGGGTAGAGACCGCCGATCCAGGATACCTTTGGAAAGGCAAGGCCCTCCGGCGGCAGATCCTTTACAAATGACCAGATTCCGTTTTTTGTCAAAAGCCTCCTTTGTCCGTCTGCGTTTTGTATATAGAACTGGCCCTTGCTGACGATGATAGCCATCTGCTCGGGAGCCTTATCTGCCTCCTTGCGCTCCACCACAAAGTCACAGCCGCTTTCAACGATCACACGGTAGCGGACCTTTTTCTTTTCGGGCTTGGGTACTTCGGCCTTGGCTTTTTTTCTCCTGGGCTCGGGCTTGAGCGCGCCTTCCTCTAAAACATAGTCCTTGATGCTTACCTGCTTTTCGGTTTTCGTTTTTTCCATTTCGCTCACCTCACTTTTGCATTATTTGATGGTGCCATGTTATCATGTCGAATGGGGTGGCTATGGATAAATTTGTCCATGAAAAAATAAATATGGTGGTGGCGAAATCATCAGGTTTTTGGTAGAATAAAGATCATCCATATTTGATTAGGAGGTCTCGGATAATGGGAAGGTATGTGGAGGATAATGCGACAAAATTGGAGTTTGATCTCAACTCGTTTTATGCCAATCTCGGGGTTTTGGCCATGGGGGTTTTAAAGAGATATTCAAGCAAGGCGCATCCGCTGAAACCCGGGGATGTTGTAAAGTTTATCAATGAGCAATTTGCCGAGATAGAGAGGCTTGCGATTCAGAAGAAAAAAAAGAAGAATGCTGAGAAAAAGGAATCGAGCAGGGAGATCACGGACCAGAGAGCTGTCCTCAAGGCTCTGAATTATCTGGTGGCCATCACGCACGATGAGGAGTCCTCACCGGAATACATATTTGAGGCGTTTGGCGGAAGGATCATCAGGGTAAAGGACAGTCAGTCCAAGGCGACCTCAAGGCCTAATTATCTTTACTACTTTGAACCCGTCCTGGATGACTCCGAGCTTTCCATGATCGCGGGAGCTGTTGAAAGCTGCCGGTATTTAAGTGATGCCGAAAAGAAATATCTTATTGATTTTGAAAAGACGCTTGGCTCCGGAGAACTTAAGGGAAATGAAGACTTATCCACTAATTATGTCATGAATCTGAAGGCGCCGAAGTCCATCAGTGACAGAAAAGCAGACCATAGCAATCCTGAAAAAAAGGATGACATGCTTTTGACCGTTGATAAGATTTATAAGGCCATACGGGATAAGATCGTTATAAGAACGGTATACGGAGAGTATGATCTTGTAGGGGATGGCACGAGACCGCAGTTTTTTTCAAAGAATCCTGATAAGCCATATTGGCTGTGTCCCCATGCTTTGCTTTGGTCGGGGGGCCAGTATTACCTGATAGCCACGCATTATGGGTATAAAAACCCGGCTCAATTTAGGGTGGACAGGATCTTTTCCATACAATTTGCAAAGGCAAAGGACACTGAAAAGTCAAAGGATGGATTTTGGCATTTTAAGAGCAGACCGGATACCATCAAAGCTTTTTATAAGAAGGGAAGTTTTGATGCGGCTGCGTATCTGCGAAAATATCCAATGATGACATACCCGAAAGTGTCCAGGCCTGAGATTGTAAGATTAAAGTGTGATGCAAAGCATCTGCCACTTTTGATAGATACGTTTGGTAATGACAAGGATTCCAATATGCGTATCCGCCCTGCAGGGGATGATATGTATGAGATCGAGATAAGTGGCGTGGAGTATGATTGCATGCGTATATACGCCACGATGAATTCAGAGTTTTTCACTGTGACAGCTCCGGATGATCTGAAAAATGATGTAAAAGAGAGGCTTCAAAAAAGCGTAGATGAGCTATAGGACGGCTCGAGATATTACTCAAAATCTTGCGTAATTTTCCTCCTGTGTTTGCTATAATGTTCGCAGAACATAAGTCAAGAACGGACAGTAAGTCCAAAGCAAACACAAGGAGGTTTTATTATGATCATTAATCCCGTAGTTTATTCAGACAACAGAGCAAGCGACATTTTTTCAAGCAACCTGGAGAGCAGGGTCATCCATCTGGTGGGTGAGGTGACAGACGAGATGGCGGCTACAGTGGTAGCGCAGCTTTTGCATCTTTCCGCAGAGGATCCCAAGGCAGAGATATCCGTGTATATCAACAGCCCCGGAGGTTCTGTGAGTGCCGGCCTGGCTATCTATGATACCATGCGATACATCCCCAATGATGTGGCAACAGTGTGCTTAGGATGTGCGGCCAGCATGGGAGCTGTGATCCTGGCAGGCGGTACACATGGCAAGCGATCCATCCTGCCTCACAGTGAGGTGATGATCCACCAGCCCTCCGGTGGTACCATGGGTCAGGCGACGGACTTTCTGATCGCAGCCGATCACATCAAGGAAACC
>CAMOFS010000186.1 GCA_946613735.1 uncultured Lachnospiraceae bacterium
AGCAGGCAACTACTCCGGATGGCACACAATGCTCAAGAAGGATGGTCTTCAGAACGATACATGTCAGGTATTCGCAGACTATGCAAGCGGCAAGCTTGACACTGCAGGCTTTGTAGATACTATCGAGCAGGTTATCAAGAACTACTACGCTGAATAAGGCAATCCATATTCCAGGGGTCAGACCCTACGGGTCAGGCCCCTGATTTTTTTAGAAAGGGGGTTTGTGATGGGAAACGAAGTTTCTATGGGAAGAAAGATAGCTTCAATCCTTACGCTTGTTGTGGGAGTCCTCTTTTTCTGCAGGGCGATGATGCTGGACCTGTCAGGTTCCAAGGTGGACTACAGAGGTGAGCTGCTCATTATCGGGGTTGTTCTTATCATCGCGGGCTTATACTTTTTCCCTACGCTTAAATATCACAGAACCATAATCAACATTATCTTTTTATTCCCGCTGTTGTTCGCATTTTTAGTTACGGTAATCATTCCCCTGGTGCTGGGTGTATCATATTCCTTCACCGACTGGAATGGTATGAAGATGAACAATATAGTGGGACTGGCAAATTACGCCAAGATCTTTTCACAAAAGGATTTCATCTGGTCCATACTGATCACCTTCATGTTTGTTATCTTCAACATGATATTAGTCAACCTGGTGGCTTTCCTTTTGGCCCTGCTTTGCACATCAAAGCTTAAGGGAATGGGATTTTTCAGGGCGGCATATTTTTTGCCCAACCTGATCGGTGGTATCGTACTTGGTTACATCTGGAAGTTCGTTTTTTCAAACGTTGTTACCAGGATCACCATGGCGCTTATCAAGGACAACACGTCCATGCTTGAAAATTTCAAGACCGCTTTCGTTGCCATCATCATCGTATATGTATGGCAGTATGCAGGATACATCATGCTGATCTACATCACGGGTCTTAATACGGTCCCCGGGGATGTGATCGAGGCGGCAGCTATCGACGGAGCTTCTCCGGCACAGACACTTTTCAACATAAAGATCCCTATGATAGCTCCGACCATTACGATCTGCACTTTCCTTACTCTGACATCCGCATTCAAGCAGTTCGATGTTAACCTGGCACTGACAAATGGTACTCCTTCGGCTGACTTTGCAGGCGAGTATATTACACAGGGTACCTCGATGCTTGCACTGAATATCTTCCAGACAGCGGTTATAAAGGACAACTATCCTCTGGGTCAGTCCAAGGCAGTATTGTTCTTTATCATACTTGCCATCGTATCCATCCTGCAGGTTAGGATATCCAATAAGAAGGAGGTGGAGCTGTAATGCATACAAAAGAAAAAACATCTTCAGTTGTAGTAAAGCTGATCATAGCTGTAGTTGTGGCTATATATGTGTTATTCCCCTTCTTCCTTGTGGTGATCAACTCCTGCAAGACCAAGGATGCCATTACGGCTGATCCTATAGGTTTGGGTGGAGCCAGCTTTGGGATGCTGATGGAAAATATTACTTCTGTTATCAACAACAAGAGCTTCCCCTTCTGGAAGGCTTTCGGATACTCGGTAGAGATCACAGTTTTGTCACTTGTATTTCTGGCTTTATTTGGATCCATGGCAGCATGGGTCATCTGCCGTAACAAGACAAAGTGGTCCACAGTGATATACTTTACATTTATCGCATCCATGATCATTCCTTTCCAGGTGGTCATGCTGCCCCTTATCTCTACCTTCCGTGACGCCGGAAAGTTTGTGGGTATCAACATGCTGTTTTCGGTAGCCGGTCTGGTATTTGCATACCTTGGTTTCGGCGGAGCCATGACGGTATTCATCTTAAACGGCTTTATAAAGGGCATACCCTATGAGCTTGAGGAGGCCGCATCGATAGACGGTTGCCGTCCCGAGCAGACATTTTTCAGGGTTATCTTCCCTCTTTTGACACCTGTCATCACCACAGTTACCATCCTAAATGGTATGTGGATATGGAATGATTTCCTGCTCCCCAACATGCTTTTGGGAGCAAGCAGCGGCGGCAGCGGCGGTGTTACCACACTTCCAGTTGCAGTGCAGGCGTTTGTAGGATCAAAGGTAATCGAGTGGAACCTTTTGCTTTCCGCTACATTACTGGCTATTATCCCCATCGTGGTACTGTTTTTGATAGCTCAAAAGCAGATCATGAATGGAATGATAGAAGGAGCGGTCAAGGGTTGATTTGCTATGAAGGATTTCTTTTCACTGGACGGGCCCCTTATGCGGGCACTGTCCGGTATCACCACACTTTTGATACTTAATATTTTAACGTTGGTCTGTTCCCTGCCGGTATTTACGGCAGGGGCGGCACTGACGGCCTTAAACTACTGTCTTATGAAGATGGCGGACGATGAGGATACCAGGATCGTTGCCATGTATTTTGGGCAGTTTAAGAACAACTTCAGATCCGTCACAGGCCCATGGCTTGTGATCCTGGGATTTGGAGTTTTTTTATACTTTGATTATCAGGTTTTTGTTTTATCGGCGGAGACTGTCAGGACCATTGCCATCATCCTTATATATCTGGCGGCCCTGATCTGGATGTTCTTGTACGTCTGGTTTTTCCCGCTGGCCGCAAAGTTTGAAAACAGCTTTGGGGCAAAGTTTAAAAATGCATTTTTGATGGCGGTGGGAGCCTTACCCCGCACGGTGGCCATGGTGGCGATCTGGGTGGTGACTCTCTTTGTACTGACACAGTACTACAGGCTGCTTCCGTTGTTTTTATTTTTTGGTATATCGCTTCCCGCATATCTGTCGTCCTTTTTATACTATCCGGTGATAAAGCGGCAGATCGAGCAAAGAGATGAAGATCCTTCGGACTGACGTTCTTGGGATGACAGGAGAGAGATTCCAGTGTCATTCTGAGGGTCGCGAAGAATCTATGAGGTAGAATAAATGGCAAAGAAAAAGACTGAATTTGAAAAAAGGCTTGAGCCTTATTATGATGAACTTAAGTGGCTGTATTATGAACTCTATCATGACGATTATGCAGCTTTTGACTATTTTATAGAAATGCTAAAAAGGATGGAGAGCGAAAGAAGTCCCGAACTTAAGGCATGGGATAAGAAGCGTTTAAGAAAGGGCGACTGGTACAAGGATAACAAGCGGCTGGGTATGCTTTTATACGCTGACAATTTTGCATCGAACCTTAAGGGAGTGAGCCGGCATCTGGATTACATCAAGTCCACAGGCATAAACTACCTGCATCTTATGCCCCTTTTGGAAAGCCCCGAGGGCCGTTCTGACGGAGGCTATGCGGTATCGGACTTTAGAAAGGTGGATCCCAAGATAGGCACCATGGATCAGCTTTCAAAGCTTGCAGGCGAATGCCACGATGCGGATATTTCAGTTTGTCTCGACTTTGTCATGAACCACACAAGTGAGGATCATGAATGGGCCAGACGGGCAAAAGAGGGAGACAGATCATACCAGGAGAGATACTTCTTTTTTGATGACTGGAGCATTCCCAACGAGTTTGAAAAATATGTGCCTCAGGTATTTCCCCAGACTGCACCCGGCAACTTTACCTGGTGCGAGGAGGCCGGCAAGGTGGTAATGACCACATTTTATCCTTATCAGTGGGATCTGAATTACCGCAATCCTGTGGTGTTTAATGATATGACGGAAAACATGCTCTATCTGTGCAATCAGGGCGTGGATATAGTCAGGCTTGATGCCACTCCCTATATCTGGAAGACACCGGGCACCAATTGCCGAAATCTTCCCCAGGTGCACACTTTGGTCCGCATGATGCAGATAGCTTCCATGGTGGTCTGCCCCGGCACCCTGCTTTTGGGTG
>CAMOFS010000187.1 GCA_946613735.1 uncultured Lachnospiraceae bacterium
TGAAAAGAACATGAGATACATGCTTTTGGGCTTTCCGTTTATCGGTGTGGTGACGGGAGTGCTCTGTGTGGGGTGGCTTATCATATCGGATTATCTGAGGATGCCTGCCATTATGATGGGGGCGGGCTTTACACTGATACCAGTGCTGATAACGGGTGGTATCCATCTGGACGGCTATGTGGATACCTGTGATGCCCTGGCCTCCCACGGCGATCATGAAAAAAAAGCCGAGATCCTTCGTGATCCTCATATTGGTGCTTTTGCGGCAATCAGGGTCGGTGCGTACTTTGTGCTCATGCTTGCGGTATGGTCGGGCTTTAGGGTACTTGGAGATTCCGTTTTGGGTGAGCTTTACAGTGACAGCTTTTTTCTAAACGGCTTCTTTGGAGAGAGGGTGGAGCTGGTCCTTAAGGTCATAATGATCTTTACCCTAAGCCGTATACTTTCAGGACTGGCGGTGGTGACCTTTGAACGTACTGAGCAAAAGGATCTTTTGCATGTGTTTTACGACTATGCTGATGCAGGCCGGGTAAAAAATGTGCTTATTCTCATGGATGCTGCGGCATGTGTGATCCTTATACTTACCGGGGTGTCGGGCATAGCCATGGCACTTGCTGCCCATCTGGTGTATCTTTTTTATCACAGGCAGTGCATTAGAGAATTCGGCGGAGTGTCCGGGGATCAGGCAGGCTGGTTTTTGGTACAGGCAGAAAAATGGATGGCTATAGTCATGGTGGGTGCCCAGTATGTCCTGCCATGGATCATGTTACATTTATTTTAATACGGGAGGCATTTGTTTTGAGCGGATTATTTATGATCCTTATCATAGTTATTCTGGATGCGATATTTGGGGATCCGGAGTCTTTCCCCCATCCGGTGAAGCTTTTCGGAAAGATAATCAATGAGGCGGAGGGGCTGCTTAGAGAGAAGTTTCCGGATACGGAAGACGGAGAGTTTAAGGCGGGTCTGGTGCTGGCTATAGCACTTCCTGTGGTCACCTTTGTCGCCACGGGACTTGCTGTTTTGATACTTAATAGCATCTTTAAGCCGCTGGCATTTTTACTTCAGGTATTCTGGGGATGGCAGGCCATAGCTATGAAGGATATGCTTAAGGAGAGTAATGATGTTCACGAAAAGGTGACCCACGGAGATCTTGCCGGGGCAAGGGGCTGCGTGGGAAGAATAGTGGGTCGCGATACCGACAGGCTTGATATGGCCGGAGTGATCCGTGCCACGGTGGAGACGGTGGCAGAGAGCTTCAATGACGGCTTTTTTGCACCTCTGTTTTTCTTTGCAATAGGGGGTGCGCCTTTGGCTCTTACCTACAAGGCCATCAATACTATGGATAGCATGATAGGCTATAAAAATGACAGATATATGTTTTTCGGCAGGGCTGCAGCCAGACTGGATGACGGGGCCAACTTTATTCCTTCGAGGATATCTGCTTTTCTTATGATGCTTGCGGCAAAGATCCTTGGAATGGACGAGGGAGATGCATACCGTATATGGAAGCGTGACAGGAAAAACAGCACCTCACCCAACTCGGGTCAGACGGAGGCTGCCATGGCGGGAGCACTTCACGTAAGGCTTTTGGGACCTGCCACTTATTTTGGACAGATCTATGAGAAGCCTTATATAGGCGATGACATAAGGCCGGTGGAGGCTTATGATATCAAAAGGGCAAATAAGATCTTTACTGTGTCTGCCATTTTGGGCATGATAGCAGCCATTGTTATCAGGATATGGATATATTGACATCAGGTAGGAGAGAAGCCTTGGCAAAGTGCATTATGGTGCAGGGCACCATGTCAAATGTGGGAAAAAGTATTATAGCGGCGGCCTTGTGCAGGATATTTGTTCAGGACGGATACAGGGTCGCACCCTTCAAGAGCCAGAACATGGCCCTCAATTCCTGTGTGACACCGGATGGCAGGGAGATGAGCCGGGCCCAGGTGCTCCAGGCAGCTGCGGCAAAGGTGGATCCGGATGTCAGGATGAATCCTATCCTCCTAAAGCCCACCGGGGATATGGGAAGTCAGGTGGTCGTAAACGGGGAATCGATAGGGAATTTTCCGGCGCGGGAGTACTTCAAGATGAAGCGCTCGCTTGTGCCACGGATCATGGAATCATATGAGAGTCTTGCATCGGAATATGACATCATAGTGATCGAGGGAGCGGGATCTCCCGCGGAGATCAACCTGCGTCAGGATGATATAGTCAACATGGGACTGGCAGCTATGGTGGATGCCCCTGTGATACTGGTGGGGGATATAGATCCCGGTGGGGTCTTTGCCCAGCTTTACGGCACCATGGAGCTTTTGTCAAATGAGGAACGCGACCGGGTGGTGGGCACCATCATCAACAAATTCCGCGGTGACATAGAGCTATTAAGACCGGGCCTTTCTCAGATCGAGGAGCTTACCGGTGTGCCGGTACTGGGAGTGGTTCCCTTCATGAAGCTTACCTTAGAGGATGAGGATTCCCTGTCGGCGGAGCTTTGCCGCAATGATCAGGACAGGGATATAGATGTGGCGGTGATAAGGCTTCCTCATATTGCAAATTACACTGATATCACGCCCCTGTCATCCCATCCGGCCATGGGTGTAAGGTATGTGGAGGATCCGGATCGGTTAGGAGAGCCGGATATGATCATTCTTCCCGGGACAAAAAGCACCATAGCGGATATGGAATGGCTGCGAAAGACTGGACTGTCCGAGGGCGTCATCAAGGCCTGTGAAAATGGGAGCGTAGTGCTGGGTATCTGTGGTGGCTACCAGCTTTTGGGAGAGAGCATTTTTGATCCCCATGGGGCGGAGGCCGAAGCAGGAACGCGGGCTTTGGGACTTGGGCTTTTGCCTGTGGAGACGGTGTTTTCTGAGGATAAGATACTGTGCAGCAATAAGGCAGTATGCAGTGGAGCTTTTGATGGCGTGGCCATACGTGGCTATCAGACCCATAATGGCAGGACTGAAAAAAAGGATGGCGCTTTTGCCTCACATTTTTGTGAGCTTGAGGATGGAAGCTGTGAGGGGACGGTTTTAAAAAATGTGTACGGGACCTACCTTCATGGGCTTTTTGAAAACGGAAGGCTTACCACGGCACTGGCGGATATGCTGCTTGTAAAAAAGGGACTGTCTCCCATGGGCCTGGCACCAATGGATTTTTATGATATCAGGGAAAAGCAGCTGGATGAGCTGGCGGATGCAGTGCGTGCCGGCGTAGACATCCCGGCGATCTACAAAAGCCTCCAGGTATAGCAGCCACCGTTGTCATTCTGAGCGAAGCGAAGAATCCCGCTCAGTGAATTAGGATAATTCACTGAGATTCCCGTTGTCATTCTGAGCGAAGCGAAGAATCTTACAGGAAGAGCACTATTATGACCATAAGACCAAATGAAATAGAAAAAAAGAGTATGGCGATCATCGATGACAAGCTGGCCCAAAGAGGCATCACTCTCCCCAGCGAGTACGCGCATATAATAAAGCGTGTCATTCATACGACGGCGGATTTTGACTTCGCAGGCAATATGGAGTTCATCGGCGACGTAAAGGGTGTTGACCTTCGTGATACTGTGATAATCACCGACACCAACATGACACTTTCCGGTGTAAGTAAGCCGGGACTGGGTAAGCTTTCGGCCAGGGCTCTTTGCTTTATGGCGGATGAGGATGTGGCAAAGGAGGCAGAAAGCTTAGGTATTACCCGGGCGGCAGTATCGGTAAAAAAAGCACTGAGGCTCTTCGGCGACGAAAAAGAGAAATTCATCTATGCGGTGGGCAATGCA
>CAMOFS010000188.1 GCA_946613735.1 uncultured Lachnospiraceae bacterium
CCGTCTTTTCCCACTGGGCCATAGCATCAGCTATAGTGAGTTGACCCTCTATGGGCTGCTCCTCCACCACCGGCCGCTCCGGCAGTATCAGCTCTATCTGTCCGTCATAGCCGGTAGTCAGGTACTCCTGGAAGCTGTTCTTGATGGATTCATCCAGCTCCATGGTGGCCTGCTTCTCCTCCTCGGGATCGCTCTCCTCCTGCTGCATCTTGAGGTAGGGGATATCCTCTACCAGACCGCGGATGGCCTCCATATTCTCGGATACATCAGCCTCCTCGGTAGCCTGCATGATCTCCTCGATGTTCTTTTTAATCTCAGCCTGGAGATTAACTGTATTGAAGCGGTCCTTGGAAAGATCCACCTCCGGTATCTGTATAGGATGATGGAGTATCTCGCTGCTGCCAAACTCCTCTCCCGGTCTTATCTCCGTGATACCGTCGCGCTTCTGCTGGATCTGCCTGTACTTGTCCTCCTGAACCTTGTCCAGGGGATGATACAGCATCTTCATCTCCAGAGCCTTCTCCACATAGGGACCCTCGCCGAACCACAGTATGATCTCATCACAGAGGTCAATACACTTGTCTGCCTGGGAGGTCTTACGATAAAGCGCTGCCAGCTCAAAAGCCCATTCCTCAACAAAATCTACACCCTTGAGCTCCTCAAGGATGGAGATCAGCGTCAGATCGTCAGAGCCCTTGGCCTTGGCGATCTCGTAACGGATGATATATTTGAGGCTGTCGTGGGGCGCGATCTCCACGAACTCATCATAATACTCGGAGGCCTCATCAAGCTCCCCCAGCTTAACGCAAACAAGGGCCAGGCGATATATGATCATCCTGCCTATAGGTGACCTCTCATGGGCTATGACCAAAAGCTCCTTTGCCTCATCATACCTCTCACATGCGGCAAAAAGCTCTCCGGCCTGCATCATTATATTAACGTTCGGTACCTTTTTCCAGTTCTCCGCTAAAAGGGCGTCGTATGCTTCGTCAGTCCTGCCGGCATCTATGAGCCCTCTGATTTCTTCTATTTTCGCTTTGTATTCTGCGCGATCCATTCTCTTTCCCCGGATTATATGATCTACCGTTTAGTTTAACATAAATCGGTAATAAATCCTATTTATTTTCGCCGGAATTCCGGTCTTTTTTTTGCCTTAAAAACTTGGGTGTGGCCTCTGCCTTTCTTTTAGCCACCATTTCCGGATCCTTAGGGATCAGGTCGTTGGTGCCCTCATCGATATGGTCCAGCTCGATATATGTTTCGGTACCCGTAGGAAGCTTTCTTTTCTTGAGCTGCCTCCTGGAGATCCGACCCACGATATAGTAGATCATGGCCATGGTAGGCACTCCCAAAAGCATACCAAAGAACCCAAAAAGTCCGCCGCCCACCACGATGGATACCACTACCCAGAAAGTGGATATACCGGTGGAGTCTCCAAGGATCTTGGGGCCGATAAGGTTGCCATCCACCTGCTGCAGCGCCAGCACGAATATCAGAAATACTATACCGGCACGGGGCTCTGTCAAAAAGATGATTATAGTGGTCGGTATGGCTCCGATGTAAGGGCCGAATACCGGGATAATATTGGTCACGCCAATGATGACCGAGGTCAAAACCTTGTATGGCAGCCCCAGTATGATCATTCCGATGTAACATATGATCCCTATTATGATGGAGTCGATTATCTTACCGATAATAAAGCCATAGAACACATCATTGGTCTTTCTGCAAAACTCCATTATCTCATTTCCGATCCTGGGAGAAAAGAAGCCGTAGACCAGCTTTTTGGCCTGGCCCTTGAACTTTTCTTTTTCCATCAGCACATAGACGGATACAAAAAAACCGATGATAAGGTTCACGATGAGGCGGCCGATGCCATATCCCCAGCTTGTAATGGTCTTGATAAGCTCGTCCTGCTTGTCCAGCTTCAGATAACCCTGTACATAAGCCAGCCCCTTGTTGATGGCATTATTGATGGCCTCATCATTTTTGACGGACATGATGTTCTCTTCGAACCTGCCCCGGGTGATATCATTGGCCCAGTCAAGCACTCCGCCGATCTGGGTGGTCAGGTTGTTGACCAAAAAAGTCACGGTTTCTACAAACTCGGGTATCACCGCCCACAAAAAGAAGCTCACCACGCCCACTAATATGATAAGCGACAAAATGGAGGTGATTATCCTGACGTTCTTTTTTATCCTCGATACCTCACCGCCACGCTTTATAAAAAAGTTCTGGAAGGGCTTTTCCAGCACAATCATGATGGGATTCATAAGGAAAGCCATGACAAAGCCGAAGACAATGGGCGCAAAGACCGCAAAAAGCTTATCGACTCCGGCCTTGAGTCCCACATATCTCTTTACGCAAAAATAGAATATGATGATAAACACCGCTGCGGTGACCACCACGGCCACCAGCGGCATGTATTTTCGCACCATATTCCTGGCGTATTCTTTGTTGTATTTTTCCTTTGTCTCTTTTTCGTCCATGCTATTGCCCTGCTTAAGGGAAGATTCTTCGCTTCGCTCAGAATGACAGGGGAGCTGCGTCCCCACAAATTCTTATTTTCCTGATCTGTAGTAATTGATCAGGCAGCCCTCTGTGATGATCTCGCGCTCCGCATCCGTCAGGTCACCCATGGTCACCTCAAATGGTGTAAGCTTGCCATCCCGTACTACAAAGGCTGTGATCTTTTCAGTCTTATCGGCCACGGCCTTTTTGATCTCGGGGATGAAGATGTAATCTCCGTTTGCAAAAGGCAGATCGCCCTCCGGTACCAAAAGGGGAAGCATGCCCCAGTTGATAAGGTTGGAGCGGTAACGCTTGGTGGCATACTCAAAGGCGATATTTGCCCAGCCACCCAAGACCTTCTGACAGGATGCCGCCTGCTCGCGGGCGGATCCGTCACCGGGCTTTCTGGCAAAAATGGTGCTGCCCACTCCGATATTGTGTCGATCGACATCGGGATACTGCTCCTTTACGGCATGTATGGCCTGATGAAACTCCTCCGACACCTCGCCGGGACAGCTGTCAGCCTCGATGGCCTTTTGTATCTTTTGAACCTCCTTGGCCCGTCCCACATATGCCGGATCCTTTCTGGAAAGTGTAAACTCCGCCAGGCCCAAAGGATTGGAACGGTAAGACGAGGTCTCACCCGAAGGGATGAGCTCATCCGTAGTGGTAACGGGATCATGGATCTCTGAAACCACCTTCAGGAAAATATGCTGGGGCAGAGGCGACATAGCGGGCCAGTCCTTGATGTTGGGGCCAAATCTGACCTCCACCTCGGGATCTGCCACGCCCTTGCTGTCAAATACCCTGTTCTCATATATCTTTTTGTCAAAGAAGTACTTGGGATTGCTGTAGGTGGCATCGATCTCATCCGCACCGGTCAAAAAGCCCTTGTTGGCCGCAGTGGCTGCGATAGATCTGGCATCCATAAGCGCAACGGAAGCGATCTGGCCGTTCTGAAGCTTGGAGCCCTCGCGGTTGGGGAAGTTCCTGGTGGAATGCCTGATGGAGAAACCGTTATTACCCGGTGTGTCTCCCGCGCCAAAGCAGGGGCCGCAGAATGCAGTCTTTACAATGGCTCCGGTCTCCATAAGAGCTGCAACAGTGCCATTTTTAACCAGCTCCATATATATGGGGGTGCTGGCCGGATATACGCTCAGTGTAAACTCATCCGGACCGATGCTGCTTCCCTTCATGATATCGGCTGCTGCTGCTATATTCTCAAAGCCACCGCCTGCACAGCCTGCGATGATACCCTGATCCACATAT
>CAMOFS010000189.1 GCA_946613735.1 uncultured Lachnospiraceae bacterium
CGTCTATCTCAATAAAGATCCTGTCAGGGCCGTTGATCATGATCTCCGTCACCCCCGGCATATCCAACAACTCCTGCAAGGCATCCAGCTTTCGGAGGGAGTTAAAGATCTCTCTTTCCAGCTGCACTCTTTCATATATAGAAAGCGGTCGATCTCTGGCTGCATGGATGATCTGTCGGCGTATGATCTGCCTGATCTCCTCATCGTCTATATCTCGGGAAAGGTCCATTTCATCAAGGATCCTCGCCCTTATTTCCTCACGCAAATTCTCTTCTAACAAAGCTCCCCAAATTCCCTTCTAATAGCTGTCCGAATTCATAGGTTCCATCCACCAGACCCGATGCCGACATTGGAAGTATTACCTCCCGGATGGCCGGCGGATCCATTATCCCTGAAAGATAGGACAGGCATTTTGTCTGAGCCTTTCTGTAATAATCTTCAGGCCTGCCTAAAAGGATAAGCTCCTTCATGGAGGAGATAATCTCTTCAAAACCTTGCAGCATCTGGTCCATTAGTATCACCATAAGATAACCGTTCTTTTGAGCTGCAGAAAAAAGCTTCTTCCACTCCTTAACAGTGATCTCTGCTATCCTTCCCGGATCCCTCATGGGCGAAAGCACAGCGATCCCCTCAAAATAATAGATATACTCCTCAAGGGCAAAGGAAGGATCTTCTTCAGTTTCCATCAGATACAAAAGGTCCAAAAGATCGTTTTCTGCGGTTCTACCGGAAAGCTCCGGCAGTATGCTTATGGTCTCAAGATCCACGAACAGTGCCTTGTCATTTTTATTCTTGGACTTAGCCAATGCCATGGAAAAGGGAAGTCTGAGGTCATGCCAGATCGGGGAAAAAACACCTATTAAAGAGCCCCTTTTTATCTGAGTACTCCCCAGCATCTTCATCACGTCATCCTGTCTAATAGCCGAATAGATCTTGTCCAAAAACGTATCCATGGACTGAAACTTATACAGTGGCTCATAGTCATCTATCTTATCACCCATCTCATCACATAGATACATCACCTGATCCAGCTTTATATCAGGCCTTTCCTTTTCGTATGCCAAAAGAAAGGGTCTGCCCAAAAGTCCCAGATCATACTCTCCCTCTGCATTCAGAAACTCTGAAATATCCGTATAGGCGCTTACCCTGATCTCATCTTTTGTCCATGCCATAAAACGGCACAGCGATCTTGTGTATGATATGTCTTCGTCACATACCAAAACCCTGAAATAACTCATTTAATTTGATTCCCTCCCCAATAAAAACCGCTGCGCAGGCTGCAAAAATACAGCCGCAGAAATGCAGTTTTCCTATTTCTTCATTAACAGTTTGATAATAAGTAATCTTTTTTAGCGTCAGTGTTTTTTGTACATATAATTGGAAATTTTTAAGATGTGAAAGGATCATCCCCGTCCTTATGAGTCTGTAGCCGCCAAATACGGCTCCGATCACAAATGAAGCAAATATTATTGTAAGCATGTGATGATGATCCAGAAAAAGGGAGATCACTGAAAACAGCTTGATATCGCCTGCACCAAGGGCCCTGATCCTAAAGAGGACATATAATAGAAGGATGGGCCATGCCAGTGATATGATGGCTTCCGGTATACCGGAGGCTCCCTTTTCACAGATAGCGTATATGAACCCTGTGGTATATCCCGATATAATGAGGATATTGGGAACCCGTCCCTCCCTCAGGTCAAACATATATGCCAATAAAGATAAAAAAAGCACAAAAACTACATTAATACACACCACCTCTTTCTGTTCCGGAGGATCGTCTCGATCCGTCAGCCCGGTTGGTAATGCCAATTATAGTTTCGTGCTTACGGTTTTGTCTATTGTCGTCTTACGCAAACCGCTTTTTTGTGCATCCTTTATAAAGATACAATCATTTATGTAGCAGATTATACAAAGAAACCCCTGTTACTATCAGAGTATACCATTTCGTTTACATCATTTCTGCCATAGGTATATCCGGCAGTCACCTTCTGGGAATGTCCCATTACCGGAGGTGCCTCATCCTTTTTGGATATCTCCCTAAAGGACTCTCCTATCTGATCCATGATCTTAAGCGTGTTGTCAATCTCCGTTACGTCCAGTGAATAAACGGCTCTGGCCAGAGCACGCTCACAAAAATCATACAAAGCATAGAGGTTTTTGGATATCTCATATTTGAAATCAAGAGCATTTTTGAGATGCCTCAATACCTGCGATGCCTGCCTGATGGCATGAGTGTACTCCTTGAGACTGCTCTCATCCCTTCCCTTTCTTAAAGCACGCTTTGCATCATCTGCATAGCATGAATATATATCAAACAACACCACGATTATTCCCGTGGCGTTGCCCGATGTGATCCTGTTGGTAAAACAGGATATCTCTTCTCGCGTCATTCCTGTCTCCTGAATCGTAAACTTCAAATCAATCCTCCAAAAAAAGCTCTAATCCTATCCCAGAAGCTGAAGTGCCATCTGAGGAAGCTCATTCGCCTGGGATAAAGCTGAGGTTGCAGCCTGTGTCAGTACGTTATATCTGGTATACTCGGTCATTTCAAGTGCCATATCCACATCCTTAAGACGAGAGATGGCGGACTCCATGTTTTCACTTGTCTGGTCAAGGGACTTTACTGCGTAGTCCAGACGGTTGGTATACGCACCAAGAGATGAACGGGTCTCACTGATATAAGCGATAGCCTTATCTGCCTGGTCTATGGCAACTGACGCCCCGTTAACCGTGGTCACGTTCATATTGTCAATATATAGGTTTTCAGTATCCGTGGGAGGAATGATTACTCGCATCTGCTGTCCCTCGTTGGAGCCGATCTGCAGATCCATAGGTCCTATATCTGTAACCTCGACATCTATATTTCCGGTATACCCTGATTTTAAAAGCATACTCATCTTAAACCCGCCCACATCAGTAAAGGTAACCTTATTGCCATCCATGGAATATGTAGCTGTCTTACCAAACTGGCTTGTACCGGCAGTCTTATCCATGGTTATACTCGCATCGGTACCCATATTTGAAACCGTCATCTTGGTAAGGTTGATACTGTTGCCCAGATTATCATTATCAGCCGTGACCATAAGAGACGCATTAACACCATAAGCCTTTGAATTGATCGTAATCGCACCACCCGTTCCAATTTCGCTTACCTCAGCCTCACCTATCTCTGCAGCGTCGCGGATAGCCTGATACGCCTCTTGCCGGGTCATTCCTTTTTTAAGCATAGCCCTGGATCCATTGATATCGATGGCACCGTCATAAGCAATGGTATCCGGAAGGGTTATACCAACACTTGCCTGTGTTGCTGCTGCACCAACCGTAAACTTATACGGGCCAGCCTTCACCTCTTCGCTGGTCTGGATACGGCTTACATTATCAGCATAGCAACGTGATCCTACGGAACCATCCAAAAGCATCTTGGTATTGAACTCCGTGGTGGAGGATATACGGTCGATCTCACTCTTAAGATTAGAAATCTCAGCCTGGATAGACTCCCTGTCAGTCTGGGAATTGGTATCGTTGGCAGCCTGAACAGCCAGCTCCCTCATACGCTGGAGCATGCTGTGTACCTCATTTAATGCACCATCGGCTGTCTCTAAGACAGAACTTCCGTCAGATGCGTTCTGGGAAGCCTGTGACAGACCGTCGATCTGTGCCTTCATCTTATTGGAAATAGCCATACCGGAGGGATCATCCTTGGAATGATTGATCTTAAATCCTGAAGAAAGCCGCTCCATGGATGCAGCCA
>CAMOFS010000190.1 GCA_946613735.1 uncultured Lachnospiraceae bacterium
AAAAGACTCCGGGAGAATGACTCTCCCGGAGTTTTATACTATTTCAGATCCTTCAGCACGAAGCCGGGCAGGCGGTCTTTTAGGACTGCAAATGAGTTGATATAACCATACTCACGGTTATATAACTGCAGCCTTATATATCCGGTGCGGTCGGCAAAAGGCATGTCGTAATCTGCTCCGTAGAGCGAGCCCCGTCCGGCAGACAAAAGTATCTCTTTTATCTCCTCAGGTCTGGTGTAGGAAATGCTCTCTGTGGCATCGGGAGATGAGTTGCTTTCCACTCCATAACTGGATGTCACCTCATCCGCATAGAAGCTTCTCTCCACATCTATCTGGCTGACACTTCCAATGATCGCATTGACATATTGCTCATACTGCTTTTCATCCACCGTTACACCATGCTCTGCAAAAAAGGCAAGCGTCCTTTTATAATTGGCAAAAACGGGGTAATTCAGGCTCCTGTAGTTTTTGTTTTCCGTCTCACCTGTGAGGGTGGCCCTTAAAACCACATGCTCATTTTGGATGGTATCATAGTCAAAATACTCATCTATGTCTGCGGTATATACCTCAAGGAATTCATTGAAAAGTGCCTTTGCTTCTTCGGCGGACATGCCCTTTTCAACAAGATCAATGGAACCATATGAGTAGTTGAAGTCCACTCCGGAAAGTCCGGTCTCGGCATTGAACTGGATCTCCGAAACCATCTCATCCGCAAGGCTTTTGGAATAAGGCAGACCCACAAAGCCTTCTGCGTAACCATCCTCACCCAAGATGGTATTCATAAGAGCAGCATCCACGTCAAAGGGAATAGTCACACGTCTGACGATCCTCTTGCCGTTTTTCATATCGTAGGACATTATTACTGAGGTGCCGGGGGCATCGTAGTTATCCTTACTTGTCGAGACGGTGTACTCCATTCCGATACGAGCAAGCTCAATGGCCGCCTCAGTATCCTTTATCTTCATAGCCTCACGGACATTCTCATCATCGGATAATGTGCCGTAGGAATTATAGTTGTCCCTGAAGTCCGTGTAGGAATCCGGCGTCATGGAAACGCTCTCCACCTTTGACTCAGCCGGCACATAGGAATCGTATCCAAAGATATCGTACCTGAATCCTGCTATGATCAAAAGGCAGCCCACAAAGATCAGGGGCATATGCCAGGCCCGGCGGAAGATACTTTTTACATTGAGAGCAAAAATACCCTCTGCCACCACGCATACCGCAAAGATACCCACCAGCATGGCAAACATGCCTGATACGGTAAAGGGTGAATAGTCGCCCATTATGCCGTTTACCATAAGCTCCATGCCGATGCCTGCCACCACTGCCGTCACGATCTTGTACACGTTTTCCATAGGTGAAATGGCAACGGACTTTCCTGCGCTCTCGTTTTTTCTCACCTTAAACACAGCATAAGCCACTGCAAAATAAACCGCCGCCATGACAAGGTTTATGACAAGTCCGGGAAGCTGGGAGGTAAAGGTATTACCCACCCATGCCAGGGTAAGATCATGCTGTGAAAAGCTGTCATCCGGCATGTAATGTATATAGTTTAAAACAGGTGTGGTGATACCAAAGCCAAGTGGGGCAAAATCCTCATAAAAGGTCTTGAAATAAATACTCGAAAGTCCCAGTATCAGCAGTCTCACAAAGACCTCCGCCAGCATGAAAAATGCAATTGAGCAAAAAGCGGCAAACATATTTCCGCATAGGATCGTGGCAAAGATCGTGATGGTGTATATCGACAAAAACTGGACCGTCATGCCCAAAAAGCCACACAGTACTGAGGGGATAAGCGCCGCAAAAAAGGCTCCCCTGGCTGCCGCTATAATGATACCAAGCACCAGTCCGCATCCGTAGATGCATAAAAACTGAAGGATGCCGTTTACATATATGTTTACAAAGCGTGACATCTTTTTTACAGGCTGTGAAAAATAAAAGTCCACCTTTTTGCTGTCAAACAAAAACACAAAGCCCTGCATGCCCAAAAAAACTGCCATCACCGACACCAGACCATAGTTGTAGGAGCTCAGTCCCAAAAAGTGATCAGCTGCATTGTGCAGGTCAACCAAAAGTCTCGCCTTTGTGCTGTATGCGGGATCGTAGTTGCCGTAAACTATATTAAGTGTGATAAGCTCTATCACCCCAAACCATAGGAAGGCAAAAAGGCCCAAAAGCGCCGTAAGCCATGTGCGGTTTTTGCTGATGGATCCCTGGAGGCTGTTAGCCCTCGATGATCTTTTTAATGTCATAACCGACCACCTCCGTTTCACTGATAAATATCTCTTCAAGGGTCAGGGGAAGCACTTCAAAAAGCAGCATCTCCACGCCTCTGAAATTGTCCTCAACCGTCTCCCGGGGCTCATTTACGGTGTAATTGTACACACGCCCCTGGTTACTCTTTATGAGGATGTTCATGTTCTCCTCGGCTGCAACCCTGTCCTCATCATTTTTAAAGACGCACTGGATCTTGCTGACCGATACCTTCATGTCATTTAGATCACGATCCAAAAGCACGCCGCCCTGATGCAAGAGCCCCACGTGGTCACAAATGTCCTCAAGCTCTCTTAGGTTGTGGGAGGTCAAAATGGGAGTAAGCCCCCTATCCTCCATATCCTTTGCAAAAAGACTCTTTGCCGCCTGGCGCATCACGGGATCAAGGCCGTCAAAGGTCTCGTCACAAAGAAGATACTTTGTGCCCGCACAGATGCCTATTATGATGGAAAGCTGCTTTTTCATTCCCTTTGAATATGCAGCTATCTTTTTCGTCCTGTCCAAATGGAAGTTTTCCATCAGATATACAAAACGATCCATGGAAAAAGTCTCGGGATAAACTCCCTCATAGTACTTTGCCATGTCATCCGCTGTGGCAGCCGGAAAATAATACGGATCATCCGGAATAAAAAACACATTCTTTTTTACTTCGGGATTGTCATAAACCTGCTGACCATCCACCATGATCTCACCACTGTCTGCCACAAGGACTCCGGCCATCATACGAAGGAGGGTGGACTTGCCGGCACCGTTGGTACCCACCAGCCCGAAGACTTCGTGCTCGGACATGTTCATGGTGAGATTGTCCACGGCAAAAGTCTTGCCGTCATATGATTTTCTCACATTGTTAATACTGATCATTTCTCAATCCTCCCCAGTGCTTCATCCACCAGCTCCTTAAGGTTCAATGAAAACTCCTTTGCCTCACGAAGCACCGAAACCAGCTTGTCGAGTATTTCATTTTTGTGATTTTCCACAAGGGTATCCCCACCCCGGACAAAGTTGCCCTTGCCACGGACAGTGTAGATATAGCCCTCCCGCTCCAAAAGAGCATATGCCTTTTGCACGGTGTTGGGATTGGTGGCAAGTTCCACCGCCAGCTGCCGCACCGAAGGCATGGGATCATTTTCATTCATGGCGCCAACTAAGATCAGGCGCTTGTAATGATCCGCTATCTGCTCGTATATTGGACGCGAATCCTGATAATCTATCATTTGCACCTCCATTTTCACAACTGTACTATCGGTACTAATACAGTGTACTACAGCAGTTTTATTTTGTCAATAAAAAATGTCATCCTGAGTGAAACGAAGGATCTTTCTTTCGGGATAAGATTCTTCGCTTCGCTCAGAATGACACGGGAATCTCGGCGAATCATTCCATGATTTGCCGAGCGGGATTCTTCGCTTCGCTCAGAATGACACGGGAATCTCGGCGAATCATTCCATGATT
>CAMOFS010000191.1 GCA_946613735.1 uncultured Lachnospiraceae bacterium
GGCCTCCGGCATGATGGCAGCCATAACAGCTGCAAGAAGAAAAAAAAGGGTATTACTGATCGAGCCTCAGGAGGTAGTGGGTAAAAAGCTTTCCGTGACCGGTAACGGCCGCTGCAACATCACTCACGATCCTATATCCTTAAGCGCTTATCACACAGATATGCCCAAAAGATTGGAAAGTGTGCTTTCATCCTTTGACCTGGAAGCAACCAGGAAGTTTTTTGAGAGCATAGGCGTATCTGTATATAACCGTGATGGATATGTTTACCCCAGATCCAACGAGGCAAGATCCGTGGTGAAATGCATGGAACTGGCCTTAGAGGAAGCAAACGTACAGCTGATAACCGGCATTACCCCTACAGATATTAAAAAGACAGATTCCGGTTTTAGCGTAAAGCTTGGAAGTGAGATCCATGAAGCAGCCTCACTTGTTATCGCCTGCGGTGGTATGGCAGGGGCAGAAGCAGGAGGATCCGACAGCGGACTCCTTTTGGCAAAGAGCTTTAACCATAGAGTGGCCGATCCCTTCCCTTCTCTTACCGAGCTTTTCTGTACGGGGCTTTCCTTTAAAAAGCTTAAGGGCGTCCGTGTCCATGGCAGAGTATGTATCATCATGGACGGTGAGATAATCTCTGAGGATGTGGGAGAAATACAGCTTACTGAAAAGGGTATTTCCGGTATTCCTGTTTTTAATGTCAGCTACGAGGCAATATCCGGCCTTAATATAAAAAAGCCCATAACAGCAGTTGTCGACCTTTTCCCGGAGATGGATAAGGAGATGCTTCGTGCTTATATAGAATACAGATGTAATATAGGTCGCAGATCAATAGAGGAGGCCCTTTTAGGTCTGCTTCCCGAGAAGCTGATCCCTGAGATACTCAAGCTTTTTGCCTTAAATGGCAAAAAAGCGGCAAGATTATCAGAGATAGATCTTGATAATCTCTGTCATATCCTAAAGGGACTGGCTCTTGATGTATGTGGCTACGGAGACCATGCCAGAGCACAGGTCATGGCAGGCGGAGTTCTTTTGCATGACCTTACGGATGATCTGGAGTCTGACTCTGTACCGGGGCTATATTTTGTAGGAGAGATCTGCAACGTTGACGGTATCTGCGGCGGCTACAACCTCCAATGGGCCTGGAGCTCGGGAGCCATAGCCGGAAGCCACATATAACCCCTGTCATTACTGAACGTAGTAAGATTCTTCGTCACTGCGTTCCTCAGAATGACAGATGAGTCATCCCAAGCGCAGCGAAGGATCACCCACCTTTGTCATCCTGAGCGTAGCGAAGGATCCTTTATAAAAACAATGTTAAGAATAGATCAAATAAAAATCCCCATAGACTCCCCCGAGGAAGCCCTTTTAAAAAAGCTTTCTAGGCTGCTTCGTGTCAATATAAGTGATATACAAAGCATCGAGATCCTAAGGCGCTCCATCGATGCCCGTGACAAGTCTAATATACTTTATGTTTATAATATCGCTGTTTCGCTTTCCTGTGATGAAGAACCAATTATAAAAAAGAATAAAAGCGTTTCAAAATACGATCCTAAGGTTTTTGAGATTAAAAAGGCCTCTTTTAAAGGTAATCGTCCCATAATAGTAGGAGCTGGGCCTGCGGGTCTCTTTGCGGCCTTAAGCCTGTGCCTTGCCGGATGTCCTCCCATACTTATAGAGCGTGGAAAGCCTGTTGAAAAGAGGCTTATAGACGTAAAGCATTTTTGGGAGACAGGTGTTTTGGACACCTCCTCCAATGTCCAGTTCGGAGAGGGAGGAGCAGGTACCTTTTCCGACGGTAAGCTCAATACCCTGATAAAAGACCGTGACGGCTCCATGAGGTTTGTGCTAAAGACCTTTGTTGAATTCGGTGCTCCCTCAGACATCCGCTATGACTTCAAACCACATATCGGCACCGATGTGCTGACCGATGTGATAAAGAACCTGCGGCAAAGACTCCTTGATCTTGGCTGTGAGATACGCTTTGAGACAGCTGTTACGGACATTATGATCGAGGATGACAGGATCACCGGTGTAAAGCTCAATGATAAGGAGCAGTTATCCTGTGATGCGCTGATCCTTGCCATAGGACATTCCGCCAGAGATACCTTTAAGATGCTTTATGACAGAGGTATACCCATGGAGGCCAAGGAGTTTGCGGTTGGCCTGCGTATAGAGCATCCCAGGAGCTTTATCGATGAGCACCAGTTTGGACATATTGGAGCCAAAAAGCTGGGGTCGGCCCCCTATAAGCTGGCAACCAAACTACCCGGTGGCAGGGGTGTATATTCCTTTTGCATGTGTCCCGGAGGTTATGTGGTCAATTCCTCATCCGAGGAAAGGCATCTGGTGGTCAATGGTATGAGCTATAGCAGACGGGATGGGGATAACTCTAATTCCGCTATAGTAGTTTCAGTGGGACCTGATGAATATGATATGTCAGATCCTCTGTCAGGTGTTGAGTACCAAAGGCGCCTTGAAGCAAAGGCTTATGAACTTGGTGCAGGCAGAATTCCCCAGCAGCTTTATGCTGATTTTGTCCATGAAAGGATCTCATCTTCCTATGGAACCTTTGCCTCGGCCAACCGGGGCGGTGCAGCCTTCGCTGACCTTAATCCCCTGTTTTCAAAAGCCATGAAGGCTTCTTTTGTTTCAGGCATGGATGAATTTGATAAAAAGATGAGAGGTTTTGCCAGAGAGGATGCCATATTATCCGGTGTAGAGTCCCGCACCTCATCTCCGGTACGTATTCCAAGAGATGAAAGCTTCATGTCATCCATCCGCGGACTATATCCCTGCGGTGAAGGGGCGGGCTATGCCGGTGGCATCACCTCAGCTGCCATGGACGGCTTAAAGGTTGCCAAAGCTGTTGCGGAAATGTTGCACTATTAATGATATACCATTTCTGTTCTCAGGATTCCGGGTGTAAAAAAATAGTGCCTGCATGTTGTGTTGTTTCCGTTGAAATGAACTATATATTGTGGTATAGTGTTTTTGGTATTTTTATCAAAATGGGAAGGGCACCATGGAAGAAGGGTATAGATCAGGTATTTCAAAAGGAAGCTTTAACAGCAGGATAGTCAGTGAACACGCTTGTCCGCAGTGTGGTCGTACTTTGCCTGCCAATTATCCCAATGGCGAGGTTTGCCCTGCCTGCAAGGAGATGAATCTTTTCGCCGATGTCCGAGACTATATCCGTGCCAATGATGTCAATGAGTTCGAAGTAGCTATCCATTTTAATATCCCCAGATCCAAGGTCAAGCAGTGGATCCAGGAGGGGCGTATCGAATACAAGGAAGAGGGAGGAGCAAAGTATCTTTCCCATGGATTGTGCGAGCTTTGCGGCGCCCCCATTCCTTTTGGTTCGCTTTGCACCAAGTGCAAGCGCAAGGTCAACGACATGCAGCGCCAGGGCTTCGCTATCATCAAGCCTTCCGAAGATGATGAACGCATGAGATTTATCAATAATGATGGAGAATAGCAGGAGACAGGGGTCAGTCCCTGTCTCTTTTAATGCTTGAATTATATTGGATTATATTTTATCTCGTCGAATTATATTTAATTATATTTTATCGCATCGAATTATATTGAATTATATTGAATTATATTTTATATCACCGAATTATTATTATCGGTATTTAATAATAAATATATGTTGTCAATACCCCCCCAGGGGGCTTGTGGAGTAGATTCTCCGATGTTATTATCTCTAATTGCGTGAGTAATT
>CAMOFS010000192.1 GCA_946613735.1 uncultured Lachnospiraceae bacterium
GGAATCAGGGCAATCATTTTAAGGATGCTGATATAAGAACCGCCAATGCCTTTAAATGGATATTGAGGAACTGAGACAAGGAAGAGGGCGAACTTAGAGTAAAAAGGATATGTGCTCATATGGGAAAAATATATGCATGTAGCGATATACATGGGCAGTATGAAAAATACATGAAGCTTTGGGACATCGTAATGGATGATGATGAGCTTTATATCATAGGTGATGTGATAGACCGCGGTCCTGATGGCATGAAGATCCTGACAGATATCATGGAAAGAGGGAATGTCACTTTGCTCATGGGAAACCATGAAACTATGATGTATCAGGCACTTTTTATGATTCCTGAAGATGCCGGGAAAAAGCCTGGTTATAGTGAAGCATACGATTCGGACAGGTGGTTTGAGATCTGGACCCAAAGCAATAATGGTGGCCGGGCGACGTATGAATCATTTGACAAGAACTATAGAGACCGCGAGGATGAAATCAAGGAGTTTTTGGAAAAATGTCCCGTGATGGTAGATGTCAAAGAAAATGGCAGACGATTTGTTCTTACACATGGTATGCCGGATATGACCAGACTGGGAGAAAAGGCGGGTGAAAAGTTGCTTCGGAGTGGCGGCGTGGATCATATTGTGTGGGACAGTCCCTTTGATATCCTTGAGAATGCAGCACCCGCGACAGTAAAGGAGGGGCGTTTAACTGAAGAGGAAGATCGGATAAAATATCCGGTTATAGACCTTCAGAGCGTTTTTTATTACCTAAAGCCCCCGGTGGATCGTTGGGAGCAGGATATCATATATATCGTAGGTCACGTGATAGTGCAGAGACTTGGAAGCCCGAAGATGATACATATGCCAATATATGACAATGTCTCGGGTGATGATAAGGTAGTGGAATTTTTGGATATTGATGGAGGACTTGCGGCATACAAGAACTATGGACAGGGAGGATTGCTTGACTCTCTTAGTTTGATATTGTATTCCCTTTCAGATGACAAGGCGATATATCTGTAAAATAGTATGTTTTGATTTAAAAACTCTCCACTTGAGAATGTTGTTAAAAAAGAGCACCGGATCCTTTTGGACCGGTGCTCTTTATTATCACCTTAAGATACTTGCAGCCATGCTCATGGCTTCGTCCATATTTGCAGCCTTGCCTTTTTTAAGATAGTGTGCGGCAAGCTTTTTGATCGATGCGGCTGAACCGGAACTGATAGGTTCCTTCTTTTTAGATGCTATGACAGTAGCACCCCAGTCGCGAATAATATCAAGCGTAAAAACCTTCCCATCCATATGATCACCCATCCTTTCTTTCAAAAATCAGTGTTCTTAATCGTATTGTAAAACGCATTATTCCGGGTGTCAAACAAATCCTTGAAAATGGCGTAAAATTGCGGTTAGCAGCCGAGTGATGATAGTGACAAGCTGCTATGGCTTTATAGTGAAAGCATTTTGTACCGGTCTGTGTTATAATCTCACATAGGCCATTTGCGAGACGTTGTAGAAATTTGTTGGACGGCATAGTGTAAAATGGCGAGTGAAAAATGTGTAGCAATGGATTATTAGTTTTTGTGGAGGAGTATGGAATGATGGAAAAGATCAAAAGCTTTCTGTTAGAGCGTAAACGCAGGATCATGATGTCTTTGGCGGGAGTTGTAATATGTGCAGTCAGTGTGGGAATATTCAAGCTGGCTGCATTGGGGGTTGATCCCTTTCAGTCGCTGATGAGCGGACTGGATGCTATGATACCGATTGAATTCGGGACTTTGTATGTCATTGTCAATGTTGTGCTTCTTCTATTCAGCCTGATCGCTGACAGAAGCCGGATCGGGCTGGCTACATTTATCAATCTGTTTTTGCTCGGCTATATCACCCAGTTTACCTATGAGTTTTTACAGGGCGTCTTTCCTGAACCGTCTATGGTATTTCGCGTGGTATGCCTGATCATAGGCATTGTTGTCATCTGCTTTGGTTCGGCGCTGTATATGACGGCGGATCTGGGTGTCTCCACCTATGATGCAGTAGCCATCGTTATGTCGTCAAAATGGAAATGGGGTAAGTTCAAGTATATCAGGATATGTACGGATCTGGTCTGCGTCATAACGGGCTGCCTGCTATTTGTTTTTGCAGGTAATCCCATAGGCAAGATCCCTACGATAGCGGGTATAGGGACGATCATAACAGCATTTTTCATGGGGCCGCTGATAGAGTTTTTCAATGAAAAAATAGCAAGACCAATGCTGGGACAGGAATGAGAATGTTATATTTCGCAATATTTGGCGGATTAATGGTGCCAAAATTGCGGATGTGGAGATTTATCCTTTTCATGTGTGGAAGTATAATACCATCATAAGCAAGAAGTTTACGCCTAAGCAACCCTCCTATTACCCCGGCGGTGAAGCCATAGACCGCCGGGGATATATCAAAAAGGCAGGGGAAAGGGAAAGGTGCATGGGAGTACAGGAACGGATCAGGACAATAAGGCTTCTGGAGAAGATAAAGGAACTGCAAAGATTCTGCAATGAAGTTGGCATCTATGATGCGACCACCATCGGTGGCGAGGAGATAAATAAAAACATACCGGATGACGCAATAATGATATCCGGCGCAACCAGACAAGGAGGGTATTATGGATAACGATAAAAAAGGATTATTAAAGATAGCGCTTTTTGTATTGGCAATGATGTATGTTATCTCGCCGGTTGATCTGATGCCGGGCTTGCCGGCAGATGATATCTTAGTGCTGGTGATACAGTTCTTTATACAAAACAGATTATCACAAAAGCACGATTCATATCCTATAGCTGAGGCAAATAACACATACGCTGAGGACATCATTGACAGCCACGAGGTATAGAATAACGGAAAAATGCCCGGCTGGTTCAACCGGGCATTTTCCTGTATGTATCATTTATTGGGGGGGATTAGGGGTTAGTTGTTTTTTCAACTGATTGCACTATACCACCGAAACCCATATATGTCGTGCCATTTTTGGATAAAAACTGGTCAAAAATTGCACGGGTTTTTCATAAATGATATAATACAACCTGTTAGCGATTAAAATAGACTGGATTTACCAGTTAAAGGAGGTAAGCATGGAAACGAAGAAGCTTAGAAGATCAACATCAGATAAGGTGATCGCCGGTGTATGCGCCGGTGTGGGAAACTACTTTGATCTGGATCCGGTTCTGATAAGGGTAATATGGGCGCTGTGCTGCGCACTGGCAGGTACGGGGCTTTTGGCATATATAATATGCGCTATCGTGATCCCGTCGGATGACAACTATAACACCTACAGTTAATGAAAAGGACTCACCGAAAGGTGAGTCTTTTCATGTTACAGAGGGACCTAACTTACTCCTTTGGGAAGCTTCCTTCGGCTATAGCCCTCTGTACCCACATCATCAGTGTGTCGGCAGTGATGGAGATCTTTTTAAGCTGCTCCTGTATACGGGTAAAATCCTCTATTTCATCATCTGAGATCACACCGTCTTCGGTGATCTCTATCAGGCGTTCCTTCTCCTTTTCAAGTGAATTAAGTGTTGAGAGCACGGACAGGGATATCTCAGACAAGGACTTTGCCTTTATGGTGGGGACGGTGACCTTTCCGATGGCGCATTCCATGGAGCAGTATTGGTTGCACAGGTCCGGGCATTTGTAGGCACGGGCCATCGCCATAACATCATCGGGCTTGGCC
>CAMOFS010000193.1 GCA_946613735.1 uncultured Lachnospiraceae bacterium
ATGACCCTTACCAAGATCGATCTTTCGGCGTACAAGGAAAAGCAGATGCGCCGCCGCATCGATTCCCTGGTCACCAAGCGTAACTGCAAGTCTTATGATGAATATGTGGCTCTTTTAAAAAAGGACAAGGAGGTTTTCGAGGAGTTCGTCAATTTCCTTACCATCAACGTTTCCGAGTTTTACCGTAATCCCGACCAGTGGGAGCTTCTGGTCAAGACCTACGTGCCGGAGCTGATCGAGAGATTTGGCAAGCGGCTCAAGATCTGGTCAGCAGCCTGCTCTACGGGAGACGAGCCCTATTCACTGGTAATGGCTCTTTCCGAGCTTATAGATATGCGTGACATCAAGATCATTGCCACGGATATCGACAAGCAGGTTTTGGCCCAGGCCAAGACGGGTCTTTACAATGCCAAGAGTATAGCCGGGGTTCCCGACAAGTACAAGAAAAAGTATTTCACCAAGATCGGTGAGTCCTATCAGATAGCAGACGAGATCAAGAGCCATGTGGAGTTCCGCGAGGGTAATCTCCTTAGGGATAAGTACCCCGACAAGTGCAACATGATCGTATGCCGCAACGTGCTCATCTACTTTACCGAGGAGGCCAAGCACGAGGTATATCAGAAGTTCAATGATGCTTTGGTAGATGACGGTATCCTTTTCATCGGAAGCACCGAGCAGATCATGGATTACAAGTCCATTGGCTACAAGAGGCGTTCTTCTTTCTACTATCAGAGGGATCTTTCTCAGAAGGGATAATAGCGCCGGCGTCATTCTGAGCGAAGCGAAGAATCTTTTAGATATGGAAAAAGGATTTATTTTAGAAACTGAACGCTGTATCGTCCGGGAGATGACCGTTGAGGATGTGCCGGCGGAGTTCGAGCTGTATGACAGCCCGCACATGGTGGACTTTATCGAGCCCCTTTTAAGCTATGAGGAGGAGTTGGAGTACCACAGGCTCTACATCGAAAAGATCTACGGCAAGTACGGCTACGGCATGTGGTCGGTGGAGCAAAAAGGCACCGGAAGGCTTATCGGCGAGGCGGGCTTAGAACACAGGGTAGATATCAACAGAGAAAAGTTTCCCTGGGACTGGATGTTTGATGAAAAATGCTCGGAATTGGGCTTTTGCTTCGCAGAGGATCTGTGGGGGCAGGGCTACTGTACCGAGGTCTGCAGGGCCATCCTGGACTACGGAAAAAATGTTATGAAGCATAACACTTTCTTTGCCCGGGCTGTGAAGGAAAACGGGGCCTCCGTCAGGGTGCTTCAAAAGCTGGGCTTTCAAAATTACCAGGGAAAATACTATATTCTTAAGGTTTAGGATAACAGAAGGAAAAATTCCTTCTGTTATTTTTTGTGGGACATTTGATGGTAAGTGTCTGATATAATACACGAGTAAACTAGATTAGACTATGTAATTAGCTTATTGTCATTCTGAACGAAGCGAAGAATCTCTTTTATATCTGCAGCCCCCACACAGGATACCTTAGATGTGTCAGCTCTTCCTTGATCCCGGCGCGATCAGGCTGATTTAATAAAAAACCGCTGGCATGCAGCTTCCATGCTTCCTCCATGTACTCGGGATCGTTGGATAAAAATATAATATTTGTGGGGGGATAGATATCGGTAAGCTTCTTTGCCAGCCGAATCCCCTTTTCCCCTGATTTTTTGATATCGACAAAAGCAATATCACAAACAGTTTTTGTGGCATACTTCAGCGCTTCCTTAGAGGAATGAAAGCCCCGGATGATGTGGTCGGGAAGCAGCTTTTTTATCTCATCCACCAACTCTTTTAACTCCACGTCATCATCCCTTACCACTATGAGATTGATCTTGCGCTCGAGGTCGTGCTCGGTTTTGGCGGACAAGAGCAGTGAGGGATTGATGCGGAGATGCTCGGCTATGAGAAAAAGGGTGTCCAGATCGGGCTCACGGGAGCCGGTCTCCCAGCGTGAGACAGTGGAGGGCGACAAAAACATAAGAGAGGCCAGCCCCCTGACGGACAGGTTCCTCTGTAATCTGTATTTTTTAATTATCTCACCCAACTGCTTTGACATGATCTCCCTCCCGGTAATCTAAATAAATGTCATTCCGAGCGAAGCGAAGAATCTTCATTTCAAATCTACCACACATCCCTTGTTGCCACAATGGAAACATACAAAAATACCCATCGTGTTGCCAAATCGGCAACACAGAAGCTACGTTTCTTTTGTTAAAATAGGAGTATCTATACATATGTTGCATTGTTGTTGCAGTGAGGATGGTATTATATGCGTAATTTCAGAAGGATCACTAAACACCATCATATGATATCCTGCCGGAGAATGATCACCGGCTTTTCCAGTTATGTTTTAATTGAAGGGTTGTTACTATGAAAAGACATCTGGTCAAAGGTCTTAGGGGCAAGATATTTGTCCTTTGTATATTGTTAGAGATGATCACTCTGGTGGTGTTTACGGTATTTGGTATTATCCTTTTGAAGGATATTTCCGGGACGTCTGCTGAGACAGGCAGACAGCAGCAGGAAAAGGTCGCCGAGACCTCCAGCGAATCCATGGAGCATCTGGTGAGCTCGTACTTTATCAGTTATGCCATTGCGGAAAGTGATATTTCTGACAGCGCGTTTTATAACATGGCTGATTCCATCTATATGCTGGCGCTCCAGGTGCAGCAGATCATGGACGAGCCTGACAATTACGGACACCGTGCAGTGAAGCGCCCCAGCAGGGCCGATGCCGGAACTGTTACGGCACAGCTTTTATTTGCCAACAAGTCTGCTGAGTCCGACGAGGCACTTATGGCTCAGGTAGAAAAGCTTGGCTCTCTGCAGGATCAGATGATCGTATCCGTTGAGACCAGTGGTGGCATGAAGGACTGCGTTATCTCGCTTCCGGGTGGAGCTTCCATCTACTGTGACGCCGGGGCCGATAAACGTTTTGATAAAAATGGGAAGATAGAGTATTATGACGCAGCTTCCCGTCCCTGGTATCAGATGGCAATAGAAAATGAGATGCTTTCGTTTTCATCGGTCAACCAGGACTTTTATACCGGAGTCTACGAGGTCAATGTCTCGGTACCTATTTATGACGATGACGGCAATGTGGTGGCAGTGTGCTGCGGATCCATGTCGCTGGACCAGATAGAGGCACTTGTTGAAAATGCCCACGTTGGAGACAACGGTTTTTCCTGCATCATCAACGAAGAGGGCAAGATCCTTTTTTCCAACAGAAAAGAGGGCACCCTGGGACTTTCCAATTCAGCTGACTTAAGGGAGGATGCCAACGCAGAGCTTTCGGCACTGGTAAATGACGCACTTTCTGGCAATGTGGACTTTCAGATGCTGACCGTGGATGGCGAGCCTCTGTGTATCACCTATGCACCACTTTCCAGTGTGGGTTGGACGCAGCTGATGGTGATCCCCCAGGATGAGCTGGATGCACCGACCAATGCACTTTTGGCAGAGCTTGACAGTGTGGCAGAGAGTTCTCAGGAAAAGTTCCAGTCCACTATCAGAAGTACCATGGTCATCCTGGCAGTGCTTTTGGTGATCATGATCGCGGTGGCAGTAGTGCTGTCGCTGATGTTCTCCTACAGGCTGGTGCCTCCTATCAACAGCATGACGAAGCGCGTGCAGACCATTACCGGAGACGACATGATCTTTGAAATGGAGGATACCTACCGCACCGGCGA
>CAMOFS010000194.1 GCA_946613735.1 uncultured Lachnospiraceae bacterium
CAACGAACTACAGGGGAGTCGCAAGCCCATTACCTTTAGGTGATGGGTGGTTGACTTAACTAAGAAAACATATCCTTCCAATTGGTGTGCAAAAAAGTATCCAGCAGCTTTTCATACCTTTTTTCACGCTCCGGATGAATAACAAACACATAGATGCACTGGTGCTCTTTTCGAAAGTCCATGGTCATCAGACGGGCACTCGGAACAGTCTTTTTGATGCTGCTCATGGTATTGGTCCACTGCACCCCCGTGCGCGTGCCTTTGTTATTATTTATTACCACATCTGCGCCGCTATCAAAGTAATCACGTAATTCGTCTGCATAACAGTATTTTACATGATCCTTGACCACCTTTGGAAGGGACTCCCGAAAACCATTGTCCGGATCCAGAAAAACAAGATCAGCACCTGCACACTCTGCCAGAGCCTTTTTATGCCAACTGCTGCGCAGCTCTTGTCTTTCTTCTTTGGCGAAAGCCCCCGTGATACCACTTTCATAGGAGCTATCGCACCGCATGGGAGTGGAGGTTCATACCGGATAAAACAGACAGGATCCTGCCATAATAGTAGGCATCGGAAACGCCCCGGTATTCCGGTATATAATGGGTTTTTCCATCAAACTCCACTGTAAGTACCGTAAGTTTCAGCTCCGGTATTGTATAATCATAATAAAAACGGATGAGCCCGCCCTCTTCTATGGCTATTGCCACCCTGCGCCCTTCAAATTGAGACTCTACTGTCCTCATGGAAAGCTGTGCCAAGGCTTCACGCAGCGCAGGAAGCCTGGTATCCTCATAGCTCCGGACCAGATCAGACCTCTCACTGTCACCGGATCGCATCCTGTCATACATAATAGGTAAAAATGGGAAGAACTCCATTTCCTTAGGAAGCATGGCCGCCACAAACTCCCAATCCTCATAGCCATTTTCAACGACACGATATAAAAAAATATCCTCTTCTTCCTGAATGGGCGTTGCAGAAATCTGTATGGTCTCATTCTCGAAAAAAAGCGTCACCCCCGGGGAACCGTAGATATCTACGGACGGAGCCGGTTCATATGCCATCACCGGTTCAAAGCTGCTACTTTCCCCGGCTGTCTCTTCGCCTGCCTGTTTTTTGATATCTCCTATAGTTAACAACTTTATCTTACCCGCAGCCTCCATAAAGGAAGGGATCATAATGTCTTTTGCAAAGCTGCTCTCATCCATTTTCAAATCCTTTCAAAGCTTTATAAAAAATGATACACTCTACCTATGGAAAGAAACAAATACAAAATAACTATTGTCGAAATATCGACGAAAAACAGTGATAAGTTCATCCCACTCATCCCAAACAGTCAAAGGCAGTATCTGGACCGTGCAAACTGCTTTTGTCTTGGTGCCCTCATGGAGGACAAAGTAGTATCGCACCCCGTAGGAGTCCTTATTTTTTCTGCAGAGAATGGCCGCGGAGAAAAAGATGACTATTCCTGCCGGGTACACCTGTTATGGTGTTATGTGTCCACCGCCCGGAGGTATCAGGCTGTCGGCGCAGCTCTCTACGAGACATTTTTTGCTTCCCTCCCGGACCATGCCCATATAGATGTCACCATTCCCGCTTCCGGTGATTATGATGATCTCTATAACTATCTCCTTGGCCACGGCTTTGAATTTCATCTAGAGGATTATTTTGAACTTACGCTTTCCCTTGTCGATATCGCTGACAACAAGATACTGCAGGCCATATATGATGAGCCAACGGACGTAATCTCTTTGGCAGACACCACACCCGCGGTATGGGCCGGATTCTCAGATTATCTTTTATCTAAAGGTCTGTCCACAGCATATAGAGATTATGATCCGATACTCTCCTCCGTCTTGATGGAGGGAACTACTCCTGTCGCCATATCTTTGGTAAAAAAGGATGTCTCAGGAACTGTCAGACCCGTACTTCTTGACAGACTACCGGGCTTTGAGGACAGATCACTTTCGTCCCTGATCTCCTACTCAATGGATATCATCACTGATCTTCCCATCAGTACCCGCGTAGTTCTGAGTCCCAATTCGGACATTGGCGGAGCCCTCATAGACCGGTTCTTCCCGGACAAATCCCCTGCCATAGTTCGGGTAGGCCGCCTTGATCTATGATACCTGCCGCCGGGACTAAAGCTTTGGCTGAGCCTTTTTACCTGCCTGATAAAACTTTTTTGAATCCAGAGCCGTCACATATCTCATGCTCTCCACAAAGTCATGTATCTCCATCAAAAAGGTGACGGAACGTGTCGAATCATGGGATTCCCGGATCATGTTTTTGCCGGTGAGGCCATTCTTCACGGTCTCTACCACTGACTGACCCCAGGGATTCCTGACATGAACATAGTATTTACCATCTATGATCTCCATATCCGTTACGGTGTACGCATGCCTGCCGGCGACACCTCTCCTGATAGACTCCCCTGAGGATCCCTTTCCGGTAGATCCCACCAGCTTCTTATAGGCACTTGCAGCCAAAACGTCACCCCTGCCTATATGAAACTTAAGTTTTTTTATGATCTCATTAACCACCTCTTCAAATTCCGGTGTGTATGTCGTCTTTCCGGTCTTATTATCCTTTTCCTTCATTTTTGACGAAAGAGAAGCATTATAGTGGGAGCCGTAATATGTATTATCAAACACCTTCTCTGCTTTTTGTCCTGTTATATATCCCAGAGCTTCTTCAGCTAATCCACCGGAGATGCTGTCATATTTTATTTTGCCAAAAAAGTTTGTTCTAATGCCGGAAGCTACATATGCCTTCTCATACATCTGCACCCAAAGGCAGCCGACTGCTCCGCGGTTACCGCTTCCTTTAAATACGGAGGTTTTGTCCACTGTCACAAATACCGGATTGTAACCGTAGAGCTTACCCGGTTTATAGAGCTTTACTGTCACCGTTCCGTCTCCATTATCCTTCATATGGTTCTTGATAAAGGAGTTGTCCTTTTCGGCCACCGATGCCAATGCCGCAATGAAATAGCAATCCCCGGTTCCACCCTGACAGATGTCCCGGACACTGGGTTCTTCAAGGAAAAGCGGAGTGTCCCTCTCATCCACAAACTTGAGTCCTCTTTCAAATTCTCTGTCCCGTACCCTTTTTTCATCCGATTTCTTGTAATCCAGATTACCGGTTATGGTAACACCAATATTGTCCAGGTAAAACTGAAGCCGTGAAATTTCCGTTTCGTCCCGAGCGGTTTTGGGATCCTTATGCTTCAGAGCAGTGATTGTCTGTTCCAGTGTATCGATTGCCTTTTTTCGTCTCTTTGCCACCTCATGCACCCAGTACTGTGTCTTATTCCCGTCTTGATCATTAATCTTTATTTCAATCTCTTTATTAAGTATCTTTAATTTATCATCCCATTCCAGCTCTTCCTTTAGTTTTTCCTCACGCCTTTCTGTTTCAGCTTTTTCCCGATCCTTGGTCTCAAAAAGATCTGACAGATCAATGACCTCGTCGGGATCGTATTTCTTCCATCCATGCTCCTTAAGAGCTTCATTTAGCATAGCATCATAACGATCCGGATCATATTTTTTTAGCATACCGGCAGTCCCCGTGACCATACCCACTACAGACTGAACACTTCTGTCCGTCACGTCCGCATAGCCCT
>CAMOFS010000195.1 GCA_946613735.1 uncultured Lachnospiraceae bacterium
GCACTAAGCAGGATTTCACGTGTGCCGTGAGGGTGCCTGGGTTGAGTTAACTGTTGTGGTATCGGCCGGTCCCGCTCTTTCGAAGCAGGGCGCCCGGTATTTTAATGAAAAAAAACAGGGGGACGGTCATTTGGCCGGCCCCCTGTTATCTTTATAGCTTTATGTTCTTTAGGAGATCTCCAAGAGATGTTCCTATCTCCACATTGTCCGAATACTTTTCCAGCTCCTCCTGCTGCTGCCTCTCCTCCTCGGCTGCACGTGCAGGCGCCTCGTCTTCCTCGATGGCCCTGATGGAAAGGGATACCTTGCCATTGTCTGTATTCAGGATCTTGGCGGTAACCTCGTCTCCTACATGGAGCACCTCCTCCACCGATCCTACCCTCTTTGTGGCAACCTGAGAGATATGGATCAGGCCACTGATACCGCCACCTAAGTCCACAAATGCTCCATAGGACTGGATAGACTCGACCCTGCCTTTTACAATGCTGCCGGGCACCATCATATTGATCTTGTGCTCACGCTCTTCGCGACGACGCTCTAAGTCCACCTCTCTGCCAGAAAGCACCAGGCGGTTCTTTTCCCGGTCCACCTCCGTTACTACCACTGCCAGATCACGTCCCACTACGGATTGAAGATCCTCCACATAATCCGCAGATATCTGGGATGCGGGGATAAAAGCCCTGATGCCCTCGGCATAGGCTACCACTCCGCCCTTAACAGCCTCACGGATCCTGACGTTGATTATCTCATGGCTTTCTTTTTTATTCATAAGATGATCCCAGGAAAGGGTGTTTTCCGCTTCCTTGAAGGATAAAAGTATATTGCCCTTGCCGTCATCGGACTTAAGTACCTTTGCCCTGACGCGCTGGCCATACTTGAAATGCTCTGTAGCTGAAAAGCCCGGCTCGTTGGACATCTCATCGTGTCTTACAATGCCCGGAGCGTAGGAATCGAGATCGATGGTCACTTCATCATCACTGATACCTATAATGGTGCCCATGACGATATCGCCCTCCTCGTAGCTTTTCATAGAAGCATTGAGCTCACGCTCATAATCCTTCATCGATTCTGTTGCCATTTTTAAAATACCTCCTTTATGACTGATCGTATTATTTATACCCCTGCGCACGATCTATTATGTCGTATAGGTCATTATAGGGATCCTTTATCATCTTTACATCATCTCCAAGCTCGAGAACCAAAGTCTCGTCCTGTGAATGATCCGGCCAGCCGGGAAGTCCGGCTCCATTGGGATCTCCGCTACGGCAGAAGTTTTCGATATAATCCATAATTGTGTCAGACAGCGCATAATCACTGTCCTTGTATATCTTCATGGTATCCAGATTACCATAGAAGTAGGGAAGCTCTCCGGCATGGTGGTTGGAAAGACCCTTGTTCTCCTTGGTAAAGCAGTATTCGTATACCGGCCTGTCTTCATTAGCCATATATCGGGACCACACATGGTGGCTGTAAGCAAACCACGCTCCGCCCATAACATCGTTGTACTGATTCATTACGTTATCTTCACTTATGGGGTAAAGCTTTACAATATCCTTTGAGCTATCCCCGAAATAGCCATTGAGAAGATCATCGTAGGTGTCGGCATTGATGCTGTCATCCAAAAGTGTAAAAGTATAGGCCTCGTCGGCATTGAAGCCATTGAGCAGCGCCTCTTCGTGGTTTGCTCCCTTTTCATAGGTAAGATATGGCTGCTCGGCTATGGCATACCCATCCACGGTCATGGAGTCATTCCTGTATTCAGTCTTTACGAGTCTTTCTGCCGACACGCTTCTAAGCTCCTCCACAGACTTTTTCCTATACTCCTTAAGGATATCATCCCCTGTCTTTTTAGCCTCATCCATGGTACGGAAGGTATGATAAGGAGTGATGGGCACTATACCGCTGCTCTCTGCAATGGCTCTTTTAAAAAGTCCCTCCGAAAGAGGAGATACGCAAAGCGCATTAACAGAAGATGATCCTGCCGACTCTCCGGCTATAGTGATATTGGATGCATCTCCCCCAAAGGCGGCAATATTGGCATTGATCCACTTTAGAGCCTGGATCTGATCCAAAAGACCATAGTTGCCGGTGGTACCGTTGGGCGACTCCGCTACAAGCTCATCATTGGCATAGTATCCGAATACATTGAGGCGATAGGTGATGGTCACAAAGACTATCCCCCGCTTTGCAAAGGCCTCGCCATTGTACTGATTGTAGGAAGACTGTCCGGTCATCAGGGAGCCCCCGTGTATAAATACCAATACCGGAGCATTACTGATATCACCTGCAGGCTTCCAGACGTTCAGATACAGGGAGTCCTCGCTTTTGGCCTCGCGATAATTATCAAAGGGATCGAAAAGATGGATGTTTTTATAGATAACTATATCCACCAGGGTGTTCCACAGAGTGGAGCTCTCCTTTTGCATGGACATGGGGCCAAAGGTATCGCAGACGCGTACTCCCTCCCAGGGCTCAGGCTCCATAGTCTCCTTCCAGCGAAGCTCTCCAACCGGAGGCTTCGCAAAGGGTATTCCCGCATAGACCTCCACTGACTTGTCCTCATTATAGACACCGGTCAGGTCGCCCTCCGTAACTGTGACCACATCCGTTACCTCGGGATCCTTGTTGGTAACTGCACTAAGCTGCCTGTAGGGAGGATAATTGAGCCAGTAATTGATCCCTAAAAGCGCGAAAAGCACAAGCCAGGTGCATAACCTGAAATACCACTTTTTTTCCATGAAAATGGGCCTTATTATAAAAAAGGCCACAAATAAAACAAGGGCTATCAGCCATCCTAAAAGCGTAGTCTTGGACAGCTCTATAAGAATCGCATAAGCTACTGCCAGGACGATAAAGACTATTTTAAAAAACAGTCCTCTTTTTTTCTTTTCTTCCATATTCCTCTCCTAAATACCGTTCCTTCTCACTCTTCACCGTCGGTAACCATCTCTGCTGCGATCTCCTCGCGGTACTGCTTTTTCTCCTCTCTAAGCTGGGCGAAAAAGTCAGATAGAAGCGCCGAGCATTCCTCCACGCATACTCCGCTTTGTATCTCAACCTGATGATTGAAGCGGTCCATCTGAAGGAGGTTAATAATGCTACCGGCACATCCCGCTTTGGGGTTCATGGCTCCGATGACTACTTTGGGGATACGAGCCTGTACAATGGCTCCTGCACACATCTGGCAAGGCTCCAGTGTAATGTACATGGTGCAATCCTCCAGCCTCCAGTCCTTCATCTTGCTGCAGGCCTCACTGATGGCCAAAAGCTCCGCATGGGATAGTACGGACTTGTCCCTGTTGCGCCTGTTATGGGCACGGGCGATGACCTTGCCGTCATGGACAATGACACATCCGATGGGAACCTCACTGCCTTTACCGGCCTTTGAGGCCTCCCTTATAGCCATTTTCATATATTTCTCGTTGAGCTTGACCTCTTTTTTTTCTGCTCTGGCTTCTCTGAATCCCATATTGGAAAACCCCCTTATATCTGATATAATCGCCTTAACTGGGCATTGCCTTATAATCGTACCACTTTTTTTATGTAAAGGAAATAGTTAGATGAGAATTTTAGGTTTTCAGAAAACCACGCTTTTAGACTATCCGGAGCAC
>CAMOFS010000196.1 GCA_946613735.1 uncultured Lachnospiraceae bacterium
CTTTGGATGGACGGACAGGAGAGATGCGACTTTATTTGAACACGAGCCCTCCATTAATGACATTGAGCAGGGTCATATGGGAGACTGTTATTTTCTTGCTGCCATCGGCAATATTGTAAGCACAAAACCTGAGATCATAAAGGAGATGATGAGAGATAACAAGGATGGAACCGTAACAGTCAGATTCTTTGATTTCGACCATAAGAGAGATGAAGGCCAGCTTTTGCCCATCTATGTGAAAGTGAATAAAACCGTGGCGCAGCTGGATGGACAGGAAGATCTGAATGCAAAGAATTGTCTGTGGGTGCAGCTTTTAGAGAAGGCTTTTGTATGTTCGGGGATTGCAAAAAGCATGCAAAACCTTTTTGACAAGGTTTTTAAGAAAGAACACATGCATCTAAATCTATCCCTGGATCTTCGGAATCCCAATATATATGATTTTGCCCCCAATATGAAGGCTTTCGGTCCTACCACCAAGGAACTGAAAGAGAATGAGATGATCGAGGAAAAAAAGACTTATGGTGATCTGGAAGGCGGTTTTGCATCATTGGTGCTGCCTCTTATGACCGGAAAATATATGAAGGATACAAGGTTACAAAGGGATGGCCTGTATTGGCATGATTTCAAAAATGCAGACAAGCTGGATAAGGTACAGCCAGATACAGAGACAGATTTTTACAGTTTTGGCGAACACGAGGATGAAGATGCCAAAGAGTACCTTTATAGCATCATGAAGAGACATGACGAAAAGAAGAAAAAGGAAATCGATAAAGAAAATGAAGAGATAAAAGAATACAATGAGGGGGTTTACGAGAAAAGGAAAAAATATACTAAAGAAGAAAGGCAGAATATGTCATATGGACAGATGGCAAGTCTGGGCCTGGTTACTAAGGATGAAATTAAATTTGCGGCCAGAAAGTCTTACAGTTTCACCAGTGAAGAAAAGGACATGATGAAGTACTATATGTACACCGGCAAAAAGATCCCTGAGGATAAAGAGGATCCTGAGACTTTAAGCAGGATAAAAACCTGTAGCGAGTTTGTGAAAGAATTCTTATCCTACCTGGATAAAAATGAAAAGATCACCCTGAATATGGATCCTTCGAAGCTGTATATGAGGCATTTAAACGGATTTAACAGGGAATTTATAAGCAAAGCCAAGGATGAGGAAAAGAAAGCCTTAAGGGAAGCTTTTCTTAATTCCGATGATTATATAAGTGTCTGCAACTGGTTTAAAAAGCGGCTTAAAAGACCGGATGGTAAATCCGGCGCCAGATATACACACTTTACAGGCAAGTACTATGGTAAAGCATTGGATATATATGAAAACATTGACAAGGCTTTGAAGGATAAGAAGCTTATAACTGCAGCCACTGATGAAGACAAACTGAAGGAGACCCGGGGAAAGATAACTGAGATCAAAGAAGATGAAGATGATGGTATTGTGGGTGGTCTCGTGGTCAACCATGCTTATTCCGTAGTGGGAGTGACAGAGAGAAAATTCGGAGGAAAGACCTTCAAATTCGTGGTTTTAAGAAATCCATGGAAGTCCGATGGTACGCAGTATTTTTACAATCCAAAGACAAAAAAGCTGGGAAGACGCAGCGTAAAAGATGATAATTCCACAGGCGGATACACAATGATAGAATTAAGCGAGTTCATGATGATCAGTGACCATGTATTTTTCCAGGATAAGGTTGGGTTGAAAGGGGAAGCGCAATGACGAAGGAAAATTTTAAGTTTATCAGAAGACTTACAGAGGACTACAGGATAAGGATGATAGGTGACAGTAACCGAAGAGCCTATTCGTCTTTTTTTAGAAGTGATGAGGATTATATCAACACCTACCGCGGTGAGAACATGGTTTCCTTCGGTATCGAAGCAGACGGTGTTCCCGCAGGCGCCATGGAGCTGGTCATATCCGATGAAAGCATTGAGATCGCACACATCTGTGTGGATGAAAACAGGCGCCGCAGAGGCCTGGGCTCAGCTCTTTTGGTAAAGGCCAAGGAGTATACCATGGAGCAGGGCTTTGAGACTGCAGGAGCCGGGGTCAGCGAGGATGATGTGGCCATAAGAGCATTTTTCTCCGAAAACGGGTTTTTCATGAGTGCCGAAATGGAAGAGTATCCGGTGATGGTATGGATGGAAAGCTCTGAGCTGGACGAGACACTGTCCGGAGACAGGGAGGAGGTAGAAAAGGCCGCCGGTGAGGTTTATCCCATGGAAGCCATCCTGGTACCCATGCTTGAGAGGCTCAAGGGCTTTATACGCTCCGAGGGCTTTGATTCCGAGATCGTTGCAGGAGACAGGCTTTTCCTCGATACGGACTGTGATACCTATGATATCCAGATATCATATCGGGTTTTGGATGCCAGCTTTAACGACCGCCACATCGTGTTCAATTCATTTATGGAGTACGAGGGATCCCCTGACGAGGCACAGGCCCTTTGCAGTGAGATAAACAGCAGGTCATTCTTTGTTGCAGCTTTTCCTATGGAAGGTGGCATAGATATAAGATATACTGTAGCAGAGGGGACAGGTCCCTTGGAGGAGACAGTATTTCTGGCGGCATTCTCAGAATATCGTCATGAGCTGGAATTGGCATTTTCGAGAGTAGGTTAAAATGACAGAAAAGATAACAACGCGGTTGGTAAGCGTCAGTCGGGAGGCATTACTTCCCTTTTTAGGGTATATGTCACAGAAGGAAAGCAAGATGGTGGGGACGCCTGGGATCTTTACCCTGGGGGCAGTTTCTGATTTCGGTCAGGGTGAGATGGGCTCCGGGATCCTTATGTTTTCCGTGGACGGGGAGTGTGCCACTGTTATTACGCTGGCAGTCTACAAAAATACACAGGAGATCCTGGATGCTTTAATGGATGAGTTTGCCCGGATAATGTTGGCGGCATCCGTGGATCAGGCCCGCTTATCCATAGAGGATGGCGGGGCGGCAGACCTTGCTGCAGGATATCTGGGACAGGAATTTTTGGGATATACAGGCTCCGAAGGCTCAGGGGATGTGTTCTTTTTGGTTAAAAGCGGACTGGCGGATATGGTATCAAAAAATGTGGTTGATGATCGTCTTCTTTGCAATATCCCTAAAAGTGTTTCGGGCTACAGGGAGTTTACTACGGAGATAGCGCGGCTTTCCGAACTCAACAAGTCGGAGAGCAGAGTGCTTTTTGATTTTTTATCGGAAAAGAAAAAGGATCTTCTGTCCCTGGATGTGGAGGATGCCCTGACCCTTTCGGACAGGGAACTTTCCTATGCATGGATTGGTGATAAGGGGGTAGAAGGAGTGCTGCTTGTTAGGATATTCATGGGTGGGATATATCCCTTATTTTTCCATGGGGATCCGACCCGTGTGGGAAGGGCGCTTATTGCGGAGGCATATGTCAGGGCCATGGACCTTTTGCCGCCGAAGGATACCAGGGTGATCCTCTCAGGCAAGCCCGGGAAAAAGATATTGGATGCTGTAAAAGCTGACTCCTGATGGGGTCAGCTTTCTTTCTATTTAATTCACTTGTCCGGGCGGCGAGAGTAATCTGGCAGTATGTGTCGCTCACTCATTGCGCTCCGCTTCTATATTATTGTTTGCTT
>CAMOFS010000197.1 GCA_946613735.1 uncultured Lachnospiraceae bacterium
CATGACGATAAGAGGCCTCTCCAGCTCGCCAAGATGTGAGATGCTATCCTCGGTAAGGACCGCCATTCCATAGGAGGTGATAAGCTCCGGTATGCCGTGATTGATCTCGGGATCCACATGGTAGGGACGGCCTGCCAAAACTATACCGCGACGGCCGGTCTTATCAAGGTATTTAAGTACTTCCTCCCCCTTTTTTGACATATCATTTCTAAAGGTCTCCTGCTCCTGCCAGGCCACATGGGAAGCGGCACGGACCTCGGAAGCCGGGATGTCGGGGAATTCCGTTGCGAAAACCTCCACCAGCCGGTCGGTGAGTATCTGCTCCGATGTAAATGCCATAAAGGGATTCAGAAAACGGACCTTACCACTGGTAATATCATCCACATTATTTTTTATGTTCTCCGAGTAGGAGGTAACGATGGGGCAGTTGTAGTGGTTGTTGGAGTCCGGGAACTCATCCCTCTCGTAGGGGATGGCAGGATAAAAGATGAAGTCCACTTTGCCCTTGTCGATAAGCCACTGTACGTGTCCGTGGGCCAGCTTGGCCGGGTAGCACTCGGATTCGCTGGGGATGGACTCTATGCCCAGCTCGTACACTGCGTGAGTGGAACGGGGTGAAAGTACCGTGGCAAAGGAGAGTTCCTTGAAAAAAGCAGCCCAGAAGGGGTAGTTCTCATAGAGGTTCAAAACTCTGGGGATACCCACGGTGCCACGCTTAGCCTCCTCGCGTTTGAGGGGCTTGTATGAAAACAGCCTCTTGTATTTATAATCGTAGAGATTTGGAATGTTATCCTTGTTCTTTTCCAGTCCCAGCCCGCGTTCACAACGGTTTCCGGTGATGAACTTGCGCCCGTCGGAGAAAAGATTGACTGTCAGCAGGCAGTGGTTATTACAGCCCTGGCAGCGTGTAAGCTCGGTCTCGAAGGTAAGTGCTATCATCTCGTCTATGGAGAGCATGGAGGTCTCTATGGTCTCAAACTCTGTGCCAACATCTGCCATATCCTCCAGCGCATCCTGGTAACGTTCCCTTGCTATAAGTGCTGCGCCAAAAGCACCCATGATACCCGCGATGTCCGGGCGCGTGGCATGGACTCCTGAGATGCGCTCGAAGGCACGAAGCACGGCATCATTGTAAAAAGTGCCGCCCTGTACCACCACATGCTCGCCAAGATCTGCTGCATCGGAGAGCTTAATGACTTTAAACAAGGCATTTTTTATAACCGAATATGCCAGACCCGCAGAGATGTCCGCCACTGAGGCACCTTCCTTCTGGGCCTGTTTTACCTTAGAGTTCATGAATACCGTGCATCTGGTTCCGAGGTCGATGGGATGCTTCGCAAAAAGGGCCTCTTTGGCAAAATCCCGTACTGAGAAGTTGAGGGATTTTGCAAAGGTTTCTATGAAGGAACCGCAGCCGGAGGAGCAGGCTTCATTCAAAAGCACTGAGTCCACAGCTTTGTTTTTGATCTTGATGCACTTCATGTCCTGACCGCCGATGTCTAAAATGCAGTCCACATTTTTGTCAAAATAAGCAGCCGCGTAGTAGTGGGCCACTGTCTCCACCTCGCCATGATCCAACTTGAAAGCACTCTTTAAAAGAGCCTCACCGTAGCCGGTAGAGCAGGACTGTCTTATGGTGATGCCCTCGGGCATTTTTTCACGGATCTCTTTCATGGCCCTGATGGAGGTCAAAAGGGGAGAGCCGTTGTTGTTATCGTAAAATGAATACAAAAGCCTGCCGTCCTCGCCGATGAGGGCTACCTTTGTGGTGGTACTGCCGGCATCTATTCCTAAGTAAGCATTGCCCTTGTAGGAAGCCAGATCCCCGGTGGGAACGTGGTTTTCTCCATGGCGCTCCAAAAACTCATCATATGCTTTTTCATCTTCGAAAAGAGGCTCTAAGCGGGCTACCTCAAACTCCATATGAAGCTCGTGGGACAAGGAGTCGATGACTGCATTAAGGGGACGCAGACTGTCCTTACTGTAGTTGAGGGCTGAGCCCATTGCCGCGAAGAGATGGGAGTTTTCCGGGATGATGGCATGCTCGTCATCGAGCTTTAGGGTGCGGATAAAGGTCTCCCTCAGCTGATCCAAAAAGTGGAGAGGACCGCCCAAAAACGCCACATGACCACGGATGGGCTTGCCACAGGCTAAGCCCGAGATGGTCTGGTTTACCACCGCCTGAAGGATGGAGGCGGACAAATCCTCACGTGTGGCACCTTCGTTGATAAGGGGCTGGATATCCGTCTTGGCAAAAACGCCGCAACGGGCCGCGATGGGGTAGATCTCCTTGTAGTCTTTGGCATATTCGTTGAGGCCGGAGGCGTCAGTCTGTATAAGACTTGCCATCTGGTCGATAAAGGAGCCGGTGCCTCCGGCGCAAATGCCGTTCATGCGCTGCTCCACGTTGCCGTTTTCAAAATATATGATCTTGGCATCCTCGCCGCCCAACTCGATGGCTACGTCAGTCTGTGGAGCATCATGGGTCAAAGCGGTGGATACCGCCACTACCTCCTGGGTAAAGGGAATGTCAAGGTGCTTGGCAAGGGTCAGTCCGCCTGAACCGGTGATGACCGGACAGATGTCACAGTCTCCGGTGACCTCGTGGGCCTTTACCATAAGATCATGGAGGGTCTCCCTGATATTTGCAAAATGCCTTTCATAATCCGAAAAGATGAGATTGTCATTTTCGTCCAAAAATGCCACCTTGACAGTGGTGGAGCCGATGTCGATACCGACCTTGTAAATCTTACTCATAACCATTTCCTTTAGATCCTTCGCATCGCTTGTGATGACGCAGCGTGCTTCCTTCGCATTGCTCTGGATGATCTGTTGTCATTCTGAGGGCCTTGGCCCGAAGAATCTTTCTTTATAATAAACGCTCTTACCATAAAACAACGTCATTATAATAAAAAGATTTTATAGATTTTTCAATCGACAAAAAGACGGTTTTGTACTATAATCTAATGGCTTATGATGTGAAAGGTGATCTATTATGTGGAATAAATTGGAAAAAAGCATAGGGAAATTTGCCATCCCGCGTCTTATCAATTATCTGATCGGCGGCTACGCTGTGGGGTATCTTTTCGAGTTTTTGGCGCAGGCTCTTGGTTTTTCCTTTATTACATATCTTACACTGGAGCCCTACTATATCATCCATGAGTTTCAGATCTGGCGAGTCATTACCTGGGTGCTCATCGCTCCCCAGCAGAACATTCTGTTTGCTCTTATCATGATGTTTTTCTACTGGCAGCTGGGCAGGGTTTTGGAGCAGACCTGGGGCACTTTCAAGTTCCATGTTTACATATTCGGCGGCATTATCTTCACCGTTATCGGAGCATTTTTGCTATACGGGATCTACGGAGTCTTAAACGGAGCGCCGGTGATGCTGGGAGCATATTTTTCTACCTATTATATCAATATGTCCATCTTCCTGGCATTTGCCCTAAGCTATCCGGATATGCAGATACTTTTGTATTTTATCATTCCGGTAAAGATGAAGTGGATGGCGATAGTCTACGCCGTGCTGATCTTCTTTGAGTTTGTGGCAGTCGGATGGGCAGGACGGGTTGCGATCCTTGCATCGCTTCTTAACT
>CAMOFS010000198.1 GCA_946613735.1 uncultured Lachnospiraceae bacterium
GTGGCTATTGAACCATCCACAGGAAAGATACTGACCCTTATGTCAAAGCCGGATTATGATCCTGAAAGCATCGCTTCCAATTGGGAGATACTGAATTCCGACAGTGATTCCTCAGTACTTCTAAACCGGGCAACCCAGGGCCTGTATCCGCCGGGATCCACCTTCAAGATACTTACCGCTTTGGAGTATCTCAATGAGGGGAATAAGACCTCCGACAGCTTTGACTGCAACGGTACCTATACTGAAAACGGCTATACCATCCATTGCTACGGCAATACCGCCCACGGACATGAGGACCTTATCCAGGCTTTTTCAAAGTCATGTAATGTAGCATTTTCACAGGCAGGCCTGGCGCTGGATCTCAACAAATACCACAACCTGGCAGAAAACATGCTTTTTAACAAAGAGCTTCCAACGAAGCTTTCCAATGTGAAAAAGAGCTCATTTGACTTAAAGAAGGGCGCAGATCCTGTGCTGGTGATGCAGACTGCCATAGGTCAGGGGAATACCCTGGTGACGCCCCTTCATATGGCCATGATAGCTGCAGCCATAGACAATGACGGAATTGTGATGGAGCCATATATTATTGACAAGGTGGTAAATGACAACGGTGATCTGGTGAGACCCTTTTTCGGAGATACCTACGGCGCCATCATCTCGTCCGATGATGCAAAAAAGCTAAGAAAGCTCATGCGCGCTGTAGTCACTGATGGTACTGCTTCGGCGCTTTTGTCGGATAACTACAAGGCCTATGGTAAGACAGGCTCTGCTGAATACACCTCCGATAAAAATGCCACCCACTCATGGTTTGTGGGCTTTGCAAAAAAGGATGGCAAGGAGGTTGCTGTTGCCGTTATCTTGGAAGGAGCCGGCAGTGGATCATCTCATGCAGTACCGGTAGTTAGGGCTATGCTGGATGCCTATTATTCACATTGACGGATGAAGGCCGTACGCGATCCGCCTCAAAGAAAGGAGATATAAACATGCAAAAATACAGCCAACAAAAATACAAAAAAGCAGAAAACTACGTAACCTATCCCAGAACCTTCGAGTCTTACCGTTGGTACAAGCCCATAATAGAACTCATAATCATATGCATAGTCTATTTGGTGGCTGTAACAATCCTGGTTGCTATAAACCTTGTACCCCAGCTTATGAATGGTACGGCTGATCTTTCAAGCTTTCAAAGTGGTTATGACAGTATGGATGCATTCACTCCCTCAGGTGCCATTATGACTCTCGGAAGTCTGGCTATAATGATCCCTATTATATGGCTGACTCTTAAGATAACAAAGAGCAGACCCTTTTTTTCACTTTCCTCATCCAGAGGTAACGGATGGAGTGGAAAGGTCTTTAAAAAGTGTCTGCTGGTTGCAGCTATAGTAAATGGTATACCTAATCTGATCATTGCGCTTATCTATAACGAAAAGGGTGATGTCAGATTTACAATAGCAGGTTTTATTATCTGTGTTATCTTAGTTCCCCTTCAGTGCATGGCAGAAGAGTACTTCTTCCGTGGTTTTCTGATGCAGACCTTCGGATCATGGTTCAAGCTGCCAGTGCTTGCCATCATTCTTCAGACAGTATGCTTTGCCTGCCCGCATCCATACAACATCTACGGTGTGATAACGATCTTCATTGACGGTATCGGCTTGGGAGTGGCAGCTTATCTTTCAAAGGGCCTGGAGGCCAGCTCGGCTCTGCATATAGTAAACAACATGCTGGCCTTTATGATGGCAGGCTTTGGTGTATCTACCATCACTTCTGAAGTAGGTGTGTCATCTATCGTGTTAGCCCTTTGCATCAATGTTATTTATGTTCTTGTTCTGGCTGCTCTTGGTGGTCTGCTTGGCTGGTTTGAGCCGGAGCAGGATCAGCAGAACGCTTAGCGGCTTTTGCGGCTTTTTTGGCCTTATGCTTTTCCTGCCATTTTTCCTTAAGTGAAGTCTTGCCCATTTTTTTCAATATCTTTCTTATGATGAAGACGATCACGGCAATGAGTGCAAGGTAAGGAAGGAGATGGATGATAAGGAAGAGCAGTCCCTCAAGGAAATCCAAAAAGCCCTCAGCCGTATCCTTTATTTCACTAATGAGCCTCTGTCCGAAGGTATCCTTTGGCAGGGGCTTTTCATCATATTTTGTCACTTCCCGGATGCTTATATTTACAAATGAATAGGATACGTCCGTATCAATCTTATTAAGCCGGGTCTTAATCTTGGCGATCTCGATCTGGGTATCCGTAATCTTTTGCTGAAGCTCTAGGGCATAGTCCTCATCGGTAGCTTCCTCCAAAAGCTTCATATATCTGTCATAGGCTGCCTCGTATATCTCCAGGGAGACATTGAGGTCACTGTATTCCTGGGAAACGTTTTCCACATTGGCGTTTTTGGAGCGGATATCGCCCAGGCTTTCTGCGTCATTTAAAAAGGTCTTGTACTTATCTGAAGGGATGCGGATGGTGGCGGTATAGTGGTTGTGCTTGCTGTCATCCTCTATATAGTAGTAGCTGTAGGTGTCATAGCTGTTGCCGTCGGTGTATTCCTCGGTCTCGATAAAGCCCTCGTTTTTTTCAATAAGACCTGCCAGGGTCTTAAGTGTCTCATCAAAGTCTAAGGTATCTATGGATAGGTTGCAGGTGTAGATCAGCTTTTCAGTGGAGATCTGCCGGGCGGTGACGTTTGGAGTACTTTCCTCTATGTCGATGCCGCTTGATGCAGATGTTTCCTCTTCATTTTCGGCCTCGTCGTAAGCGTAGTCGTCAGTATAGGCTTCCTCTGCCGCGGTGTCATAGGTGTCGACGGCATAGTTGCCATTCTCGTATTTATATGCTCCCGAATCTGAACTGCTTCCTCCGCATCCGGTCAGCACCAGTGAACAGATGAACCCCGACACCAATAGTTTTCTTGCGCTTTTAAACATAGTATATCTCCCTTCTGTGAGAAGTAATCAGTTATTATCATTATACTTTCAAAAATAACTGTTGACAAGAAAATACATTTTTGTTAATATACCTACTGTTGCACGAATAAAAAGTGCATCTGTGGCGAAGTAGCTCAGCTGGCTAGAGCACACGGTTCATACCCGTGGTGTCGAGAGTTCAAGTCTCCCCTTCGCTACTTTTTTTATATTTTGGATTCCTTAGGCGCAAGAGGGTTACGCTACCCCCTTCGCCACTTTTTTTATTGCTTAAAAACAGGTTTTGTGGTAGGATAGACAAGGTTTTTTGAAGCTAATAATTAGGAGGAAAACATAAATGGCGACACCGTATAATCACAAGGCGATTGAGAAAAAATGGAGAAAGGTCTGGGAGGACAAGCCTGTCAATGTGAATGACGGGAAAAAGGAAAAGTATTACTGCCTGGACATGTTCCCTTACCCCAGCGGTAACGGACTTCATGTGGGACACTGGAGAGGATATGTGATATCTGATGTGTGGAGCAGATACCAGATCATGCATGGTAAGTACGTGATCCATCCAATGGGTTGGGATGCCTTTGGACTGCCTGCGGAAAACTATGCTATAAAGATGGGCGTACATCCCGCAAAGTCCACAGAGGAGAATATAAACAATATCC
>CAMOFS010000199.1 GCA_946613735.1 uncultured Lachnospiraceae bacterium
TCCTCGGCCTCCGTAAGCAGGCGCTCCATTATTTCTCTCCTCTTTTGGGGTTCGATCTCCTCGTAGAACTCCTGCCATGCGTCGTTTTTTATATACTCCATTTTGGATTTCCTTTCTTGTCGGCCCTCGCAGCCTCGCTCACCTTACAATTCCGCGGCCTCGCATATCAACGAAGATGCGTACGTTCTGATAGGTAGAATTATAACAAAATATGTAGTAGAATGAAAGACGGAGGAAGAAAAATATGAACTATAATAAGATCGGATTTATCGGGCTGGGACTGATCGGAGGAGCCATCGCAAAGGCTGTGAGTCAGGTGTACCCGGAAGTGGAGATATATGCACATGCATCACATGAAAAAACGTTACAGGAAGCGTATGATGCAGGGGTCATAAAGAATAGGACTTTTATGGAGATCGGGGAGTTCGGAGGGATGGACGTCCTCTTTTTATGCTGCCCGGTGAGGACAAATGTGGACTATCTGAAGGAGCTGATGCCGGATCTTAACAAAGAGTGTCTCATTACGGATGTGGGATCAGTGAAGGGAGAGATACAACTTGAGGTGAAAAGACTTGGACTGTCGTCACAGTTTATAGGCGGGCATCCCATGACGGGTTCGGAGAAGACGGGTTTTGCCAACTCTTCTGCTGCTCTTTTGGAAAATGCTTATTATATACTGACAAAAAATGATGATATAGATCCGGCACGGGTGAAAGAGTTTTCAGAGTTTATCAGGAGTCTTTCAGCCATTCCTCTTACACTTACAAGTGAGGATCATGATTTTGCCACGGCAGCCATATCGCACCTGCCACATGTGATGTCGGCGGCGCTGGTAAATATGGTAAATGGGAATAACAAGGATGATGTGCTTCGCACCATTGCTGCGGGAGGCTTTCGTGATGTGACTCGCATTGCCGCATCATCTCCCGTTATGTGGAGAGATATATGCTTAGAAAACAGGGTATCGATCCTGGAGCTTTTATCCCTCTATGCAGACGAGCTGGCTGACTTTGCAGCCGCTATAGAGGACTCGGACGGTGATGCGCTCTATGAGATGTTTTCACATGCCAAGGACTTTCGAGATTCCATCACCATAAAGTCCCATGGACTGCTCCCCAGAGTCTTTGAATTTTACTGCGACCTGGATGACGAGGTGGGCGGCATCGCAAAGGTAGCCACTCTTTTAGCTGAAAACAACATATCCATTAAAAATATCGGCATCGTGCACAACCGGGAATACCAGGAAGGTGCCCTTCATGTTGAGATGTATGACGCAGACTCCCTCTCCCACGCCACGGAGCTTCTCTCTGCCGTGGGTTATACCATCCATCAGCTTTAAGATATCATCCTTTTGAGGCTTACCATAAAATGGCTTAGTCCAAAAAGTCGGCGACGTTTCCTTTTTCAACACGGGCGTATGGAAATCGGATGTATTTGCCGTCCACAAGCTCTTTTTTGTCAGGCTTTTTCCCAAGGGCCAGGTCCACAGCCAGATCTACCATGGCCTGTCCCTGACTTTCCTTGTCATTGTAAACCGTCCCCAGCATGGTGCCGTTTTGCACCGCCTCAAGTCCCACATCCGTTCCGTCTATGCCTACGATAATGGGACGCTTTGACATGGGTATGTTACGTGATTCATATTCATCGATGGCACCCAAAGCCATATCGTCATTGTTTGAAAGCACCACCTCTATTTCATCACCGTACTTATCGATCATACGGGCCATCTTGGTCTGTGCCTCGGCACGCTTCCAGTTTGCGATGCCGCTTTCCAACTTATCTATCACTATCCCTGAATTCATAATGGTACTCACGGAGTATTCGGAGCGGATGATGGCATCCTGGTGTCCCGGCTCACCCTCAAGCACCACCAGCTGCATCTGTCCGTCACCATTTTTATCAAGAGTAGGGTCAGCATTAAAAGCATCTGCCACGATCTGCCCCTCAATATTTCCGGAATCATAGGCGTCAGCCCCCACATAATAAAGCTTGTCCCAGCTGTAGAGATCCTGGTTCACCAGCTCCCTGTTGAAAAAAACCACCGGTATGTCATTGTCCCTGGCCGCCTCGATTATCATAGCCGGATCGGTGCGGTCCACAAGGTTTACACATACCACGTCGCAGCCCTTTTTTATCAGGTCGTTAACCTGGTCGTTCTGGGTGATCTGGCTTCCTGCAGAGGCCTGGCGCAGCACATTGATCTTTATGTTCTCAAGATCCATGTATTCCGTCACCTTTTCCATAAAGACATCCAAAAGCTGCCCCACAAAGGTGTCGAACTCATCATACACCACCACCCCGATGGTGATCTCGCTCTTTTTCTCCTGGGTATTACCGCAAGCCGTAAGAGTTGCAAGCATTGTGATGATTAAAAATACAGATGTTATTTTTCTCATTATTCATTCCTCGTATTGTAAAAAGATTCTTCGTCGCTTCGCTCCTCAGAATGACAGGGGAGTACGTCTAGGTCGTGATCAAGACACGCTCCGCAGCGAGTACATCGAGGGAGTAAGCAAGGATTGCTCCGCAGCGAGTACGACAGGTCGCAGCAAGGAGCAATCCTTGCTTACGACCGACAGTGATCAGGGGAACAGCAGCTTTTCATTTTCTTTTACGTACACCTCATCCGGATGTACCAGCTTTACCCTGGGCACGATCTTGCTTACATTCCCACCGTCACAGGCAGCCAAAAGACTCTCATACCCTAAGGTGAAATCATCCGGCACCAAAAGGGCATCTATCACGCCACGATCCAGGTAGCAAACCGCATTTGCAGAACAGCCAAAGCCCAAAAGCCGGCTGTTGTCACCCTTCCTCTTGGTAAGATAGGCTGCAGCCTGGCACAAAAGGTCATCATCCAAAGCCACTATGATATCCGGCCTTACACTCTTTTTTAAAATGGATGACACATTGCAGGGGGCGTTTTTCATCCAGATCACCTCTCCTCCCGCATTGGTGATCTGATGTGACATCTGATCAGCCACATCACCGGTAAAACTGTCATACTCACCGCCAAGTAAAAAGGCCACGGTGCGTCCCGACACAAAGCCTCCGTACTCAAGGTTTATCTCTTCCATAAGGATATTTGCCACCTCCTTTGTGTCAGGAGATGTATTTGTGATAACAACATTTGCCCCGTTTAAATACTCCGAAGTCACCAGGTCATCAAGATCATCCTCGTCGGAAAAATAAGAAGTCATGACGTTGGACACCACCACGTTTTTGTCGGACGCAGCCTGGTCTATGCCACCCATGTACTGGTTCCATCTCTCACTGCCGGAATTCTCCACTACCACGGATATCTTTTTGGGGTCCTCCGGGATGTCTACCTGCATAAGCCTGGCCGCTGCATATATTGCCACCAGCACTAAAAGGATCACCACGATTAAAATGTATCTCCCCGAAGGAAAACTGCTCTTTAGTTTTTTCATCTCTTACTAAGCCTCTGCTCTATATCATCACTGTATTCGATATAGGGGATATGTATACTCATGGTGGTGCCCTCGTCAGGCTCGCTTTCTATCAGCAGTCCGTAA
>CAMOFS010000200.1 GCA_946613735.1 uncultured Lachnospiraceae bacterium
ATAGTGGAAAAGCATCACAACCGCAAGCTCGATGCTCCCAGCGGTACGGCACTTATGCTGGCGGATGCTGCCAATGATGCTGCAGGCGGTGACTATGAGTATGTGTACGACCGTCATGACCGCAGGGAAAAGAGGCCGAAAAAAGAGATCGGTATATCGGCCGTAAGAGGCGGTACCATTGTGGGAGACCATGATGTGATATTTGCCGGTGAGGATGAGGTCATCACTTTTTCGCACAGGGCCTATTCGAGAAGCGTTTTTGCCAAGGGTGCTGTAGAGGCGGCGAAGTTTTTAGCCTACAGACAAAACGGCATGTATGACATGTCTGACGTTATTGCTGCGAAATAATATAAAAAAAGTCAAACAGGCATCAATCTCTTTGTTGAGACAGGCGGCTTTGCCATAGACTATATTGAAGGCAGGCTTATCTATAAGCATGGATATGAGATGCCCATGCCATTAGATGACGAGGCTTTGAAGGATATGGTGGAGACCTTAGCAAAGGAACGTCAGTAGTTACAGATGAAAAGGAGTAGGCTTTCGGCCTACTCCTTATAATTTTCAAGTTTTTTTCTGATCTTCTTTTTACGAGCGATCCTGCGATCGAGTATCTCCTTCCATATCTCCGGATGGAAGAGGATGATGATGGGGAAGAGCTCAAGTCTTCCGGCAAGCATATCTATCATGAGCACTATCTTTGCCATATTGGAAAAGCTATCAAAATTCTGTGTGGGGCCTACATCCTCAAGTCCCGGACCGATGTTGTTGAAAGTGGCCACTACAGCTGTAAAATTGGTCTGCATATCCTTGTTATCCAAAGAGATCAAAAGAATAGATATTACAAATATCAGGATATAGACATTCAAAAAAACATTTGTGGAGCGCAGCACATCGTGAGCCAGGGGCTTTTTGTCGATGGTTATCTTTTTTATGCTCTTGGGATGGATGTATGAATCCGCCTCCTTGAAAAATGCCTTGAAAAAGATGATAAAACGGGATACCTTGATACCACCGCCGGTACTTCCTGCACAGGCTCCGATAAACATAAGTATAACAAGGATCGTTTTTGAAAAGGCCGGCCACTTATCAAAGTCGTCAGTGGAAAAACCCGTGGTAGTGATAATTGATCCTACCTGAAAAGCGCTTTTTGTAATGGCATCAAAGATGCCGGTGCAGCTCTTTAGGATATTTGCGGCGATTGCAGCAACTGCCACGAATATGATTATAAAGTATGCCCGAACCTCCTCCATGGCAAAGGCCTTCTTGATCTCCTTTTCCTGTAGGAAATAGTAAGCGTTAAAGTTCACTCCGAAGAGGATCATAAATATGGTTACTATCCACTGAGTGGGGATGGAGTAGCCGCCGATGCTGTCGACCTTTATGCCGTAGCCGCCGGTGCCGGCAGTGGCAAAGGCCGTACAAATTGAGTCAAAAACAGGCATGCCCGCTATGGTAAGGGCAGCGAACTCAAACATAGTCATGCATATATAGATGGTATAGAGGATGCTGGCAGTCGTCTTCATTTTGGGCGCCAGCTTGCCAACGGAGGGGCCGGGGCTCTCTGCCCGCATGAGGTTGATGCTACCGCCTCCGCCCATGGGAATGATGGCAAGTAAAAAGACCAGCACACCCATGCCGCCGATCCAGTGAGTAAAGCTCCTCCATAAAAGGGAGCAGTGCGACAACTCTTCTACATTTTCGATGATGGACGCTCCGGTGGTAGTAAAGCCGGATACGGTCTCAAAAAGTGCGTTGATATAATGCGGGATCTCTCCTGTCAGAACAAAAGGGATGGCGCCGAAAAGTGATAGCACTATCCAGCTTGCTGCAGTAGATATGCATCCTTCCTTCAGATAGAATACCGGATCCTCCGGCTTTATGATGGTAAGCAGGGTGCCTACAACAAGGCAGATGACGGCAACGATAAGATAGGATAGGCCCTGTCGCTCATGATATACAAGCGCCGTCAAAAAGGGTGCCATTAAAAGTATTGCTTCGATCTTTATGACAGACCCAAGGACATATCTGATGATACCTCTATTCATGGAACCTCCTAAAGCAGTATATCCAGGATGTCATTGAATCCGGAGTGCGTTGTTACTATGAGTACTGTATCACCTTCCTCGATGGTGTCATTACCTGTGGGGAAAATGATCTCGCCATGACGGCTGATAAATGTGATCATCAAATGATCCTTCAAAGAAAGGGTGGAAATGGGCTTGCCCGTAAGCTCAGGAGCGTGATGCACCCTGAACTCGATAGCCTCAGCACGGTTTTCATACAGATGATACAGTGTCTCGATATTGGAATCCAGTGAGGCACGTTTGGCCCTTGCGTATGCGATGATAGCCTCAGAGGTAATTAGTCTGGGGAAGACCACTGAGCCTAAGTCCAGCCGGTTCATAACATTTAAAAACGAAAAACGGTTGACCTTGGTAACAACCTTTGAAGAGGATACATCCTTGGCATGGAGCGTAAGGAGGATATTCTCCTCATCTATCCCGGTAAGAGGCACGAAGGAATCCACGGATTCGATGCCCTCTTCCTTGAGGAGCTCGGCGTCGGTTCCGTCTCCGTTGATGATGACAGCCTCGGGTAAAAGAAGGCTCAATTCCTCGCAACGCGCCTTGTTCCACTCGATGATCTTGACATGGATACCTGCCCCTATGAGCTGGCGACCCAGATAGTATGAGGCCTTGCCGCCGCCTACTATCATACAGTCATGGACCTGATGGGTCTCGATACCTAAAGCCTTGAAGCACTGGCGTCCGGTTTTACGGGGTGCTACGAAGGAGACGATGTCCTCCGCCCGGAATACAAAGCTTCCGTTGGGGATGATCACCTGATCAAATCTCTCAACAGCAGAAAAAAGCATCTTTTGCTTTGAAGTCTTGGAAAACTCCATTATGCTTTTTCCTACGATATGCGGATCCTCGGGGACCTTAAACTTGATAAGCTCCGCTTCACCATGGGCAAAAGGGGTGACCTCTAGTGCGGAAGGAAGATAAAGGATCCGTGCTATCTCCATAGCGGCCTCGTACTCTGGGTTGATGATCATTGCCAGACCCAGCTTCTCCCTGAGATAGTTGATCTCGGCGCTGTAGTCCGGAGTGCGTACCCTTGCTATGGCGGCACAGTCCGCAACCTGTTTTGCTATGGTGCAGCAAAGAAGGTTGAGCTCGTCAGATTCTGTGACAGCTATAAGAAGGTCTGTATCATCGATGCCGGCTTCCTTTTGTACACTATAGCTGGCACCGTTGCCGACAATGCCCATAACGTCATACATATTGGTCATCTCGCCAATCTTTTCGGCGTTTTTATCGATGAGCGTCAGATCATTGCCTTCCTTAGAAAGCTGTTCTACCAGTGTGACACCCACCTTGCCACAGCCAACGATGATAATTTTAAGAGGTGCTGCGGTGGGATTATGCTTTGCTTTAAATCCAAACATTTCTTTTTTCCTTTTTTCAAATAAAAAGCCGCCTGACGGGTTAGTTTGTCAGGCGGGGTATATTATA
>CAMOFS010000201.1 GCA_946613735.1 uncultured Lachnospiraceae bacterium
AGCGTGAGCGCTTCTTCAACGAAGAGGACTACATCCGCATGAAGGATTTTTACATACTCGACAAGCAAAAGATGGAACTGGCCAGGGAAAATATGCTGGTGCTCCATCCCCTGCCCAGGGTAAACGAGATCTCAACGGAGGTAGATGACGATCCCAGGGCGGCCTACTTTACCCAGGCGAAAAACGGGGTGTTCATCAGGATGGCATTGATACTTACGTTGCTTAAAGAAGCGGGGAGGATATAATGTTAAATATATCGGGAATCCGGGAGGGGTATGTGCTGGACCATATCAAGGCCGGCATGAGCTTAAAGATCTATGACTATCTGAAGCTGGATGAGCTTGAGGACGGCACCACAGCCATAATCATGAATGCCCGCTCCAACAAAATGGGGAAAAAGGATATCATCAAGGTGGAGTGTCCGGTGGATGCCATTGACCTGGATATTTTGGGCTACATCGATCACAATATCACCGTAAATATAATAAAGGATGATGAGATAGTGGAAAAGCGGGGACTGTCGCTTCCCAGGGAGGTGCGAAACGTGATCCGCTGCAAAAACCCACGATGTATCACCTCGGTGGAGCAGGGACTGCCGCAGATTTTTTATCTGGCTGATGAAAAAAATGAGGTCTACCGCTGCCGCTACTGTGAAGAAAAGTATCGTGGAAAATAGCAGTCTTGTGTGGTAAAATGATAGCGGAATCTAAAAAGGGGGACTTTTCATGGAGAATATTACTAACGAACAGAGGGACATTTTAGGCGAGATCGCCAACATCAGCATGGGCAACGCTGCTACCACCTTAAGTCTTATGTTAAACCAGAAGGTGGACATCACCACTCCTAACGTTTCGGTGATCAACAGGGCGCGTGCACTTGATGATTATGAAAAGACATGCGTTTTCGTACAGATCCACTATGTAAAGGGCTTATCCGGCAACAACGTTCTCATTTTAAAGGAGCCGGATGTGCTTTGCATGACGGATCTTATGATGGGTGGCGCAGGCAACAGGGAGGGGGAAATCTCCGAGATCCATCTTTCCGCCGCTTCGGAGGCCATGAATCAGATGATGGGAACCTCTGCCACATCCATGGCTACCATGCTTGGAGTGCCCGTGGATATTTCCACACCTGATGTAAACAGGATCGACGTTGAGTCGGTAAAGCTTTTTGAGAGGATGTTTGAGGATCCCGAGGATAAGTTCTTAAAGATATCATTCAGACTCGAGATCGGCAATCTCATAGATTCGACAATGGTACAGTTATATCCTTTGCTTTTTGCGATCGATATGGTTAAGAAGTTCGAGAGAAATCAAGATTAGAAGATGGGCGTTACAGAGATAAAGCCGGGGGATAAGATCCATAGTACCGGTGATGTTGTAGATACAGTTGATATAATCATAAAGGGCAGTGTCGATATGACGCTTTTGCACGCTCAGGGAAAAGTCACTCTGGGAGTCGGAAGTGTTATCGGACTTTGCGAAGCGCCTGGCGGGGAGCACAGGTTCACATATGTTTCCCCTTCGGGGGCATCTGTATTTTCATACCCATTTAACAAGATGGAAGATGTGGCAAAGATCATCGCTGCAAATTCCAAGATAGCCCCTACCATAACCAGTGCGGTGGTGGCAGAGGCCAATCGTCTGCGTGAGTTCTCCCATGAATACGAACAGACTGCGCAGGACGCCTATGACCGTATACGTGAGGAGCAAAAGGAGATGCAGAAGCTGGCGGCTTCCCTGGGAAAGGACATGCCGCTTTACAGTAATCTTTCCAGTCTCATGCTTCCCGAAGAATGTGGCGGCATGGAGAGCTGGCGGGAGAATTTTGCGAAAGCCTTTTTCACCTATGACACCAAGCTTAAAAAGGAACTTTATGTGCTTGGAGTAGACATGTGTGTAGGTGTTATCTATACGGCTACCGATTATATGCAGCGCATCATGCGTTCCATAGATCAGACCATGCAGTACCACCGTTATCTCAACGAGGAGACCATTGATTTCCATTCGGGTCTCGAGGGGCTGCGCATCGAGTCCAGAGAGCAGACCAGACAGCTTACAGGCGGTGACGAATCCGCTGTTCCCGAGATGCATGACGTCTTATCGGTGATCCTCAATTACAGCCGCTGTGATGAGGTCGTTAAAAAGAATATGCGGGATGCCGTAGAGGCCTATGTGGGCTGCAAGGACCGCAGCGCCACCGACGAGGATACCAGACGTATCAGGAGAAAGCTTACAGATCCTTTCTTTAAAGTGTACGAGGAATGCCTGTTTCGAAGCTTTGAGGAGCCGGGCAGGCCCCCCATCGAGGTTGGCATGTTTTTGCGCTTCGGCTACATGGATGAGCGCATAGTCACCCAGGAGGATTTTGAACAGCTTTACAGGATCTACGTTAATTACATACCCGATCCCTACGGGCGGGTTGTTACCATAGAGGAGTGGCTCAGAAAGATATACGACGGCAAGGTCATGCCTTCCAAAAACGAATTCGATCTGGACTATCCCTCATATCTTAAGGAAGCGGTTCGCCAGGGGGATATGACAGAGACCCAGTCGGAGCGTCTTTTAGCCGATTTTGACGAGCGTACCCGTTTCGAGATCAAGAATCTTTTCGCCGGCGGCAATCGTATGACCTTTGGCCGCATTTCGGTGTATGTGCCGCTTTTCGATTCCGTCAATCAGATGATGCCCCTTGATAAGTGCTATGTATCTGCCGAAAGGGTGGATGAGGAGCTTCTTGCTATCAGGGATTACGACCACAGAATATTCTACCGTGAGGAGGTATGCCGGTTTGACGACGACACGCCGGCGGTTACGATCCACAAGGAGTATCTGCCATACGTCATCCTGATGCCCAACATCGGATCCAGGACCGTACTCTGGCAGGAGATCGAGGGTAAAAAGCGCACCACCCCGGGGCGCATGCTGGTTCCCATCTTCTGTCTGGAGGACTTTTCCATTTCCATGGCACGTCTGTGCGGAGAGTTCAGATGGGAGATGTGCAAGACAGAGCAGGGCGTTCACTGGAACGATCTTTCCGATCCTTCCCTTACTGCGGAGTACAGTGACTATCTCCAGTACTACCGCAAGAACTCATCCCTCTCTCCGGAGCACAGGGAAAAGGTTAAAAAAGCTCTTCAAAAAGCAGGTAATAATTACCGTCGTGTCTTTGTGGCGGACTATGTGCTTTATATCATGTATGAGGCAAAGGGTGTCATGAGGCTTAACAAAGTAGCCAGGGATATCATTTACAGATATTGTCCGCTGGCCATCGACCACTCGGACGGCATTACGGTAAACGCCCAGTACGCCCAGCTTTTAGAGCGCCAGAAGAACCATAATGCCCAGGGAGCGAGACCGCTTTCCAATCTCATCAAAAAGAGGGAGGCATCGGAGCTTTACGTTCCCGAGGAGCTTTATGAGGAAGTGAAGTATTTGTCCAAATGAACCATATT
>CAMOFS010000202.1 GCA_946613735.1 uncultured Lachnospiraceae bacterium
TGTGCTTCATGTGGCTTATCGTGTCCGACAGGGAACTACGGATGCAATGGGAATGGTAGATAAGCTTTCCGACTCAACGGGAGTTGTTACCGGGGCAGTACGCGGCATTTCAAGCAGCACTCACAATACGGCTGAGAATATAGAATCACAGTCGGTGATGACACAGAACATCCAGGAGTCAATCGACAAGATCCTGGAAGAGGCCTCTGAAATGGTTGAGATCGCCAAAAGCTCTGAAGAGGTTAACGTTAACAGCATGAAGGTAATGGAGAACCTGAAGGAGCAGGCCAGGATCATTTCCGAGACCAACGCCAATGTTTCCATGACCATGGCTCGTTTGCAGGAAAAAGCTGAAGAAGTCAAAATGGTGGTTGGTACCATATCCGGCATTTCCAGCCAGACCAATCTTTTAGCATTAAATGCTTCTATTGAATCTGCCCGCGCAGGTGAAGCAGGACGAGGCTTTGCCGTGGTTGCGGATGAGATCCGTGAATTGGCAGAAAAGACCAAAGGAGAGACTGAGAATATTGAACGAGTGATGGATGAGCTTTCCGAAAACGCACAGCTGGCTGCCAACGCCGTGGCATCCTCAGTAGATGCTACCAATAAAGAGGATGAGCTTATCAATGCGGCCTCCGACAGCTTCTCTACTATCAGTGGAGATGTCAATAGCCTTACGACCCGTATCAACGATGTTGACCAGATGCTGAACAATCTGGCTAAGGCCAATAACCAGATCGTAGACAGTATCACCCAGTTATCGGCTACCACGCAGGAAGTATCAGCTTCTTCCGCACAGGCAGAGTCTCTTTCCAATGATAATCTTGAGAACGCGGATAACGCCAGGAACTTCCTAACAGAGGTCATGAATGTATCCAATCAGCTGGATAAGTATACTCAAAAAGAGGATGAGTAGATAATGGAACAGGCGGCCATCCCCGGATAAGTCGTCAAGGATGAATACACAGTAAAGGAGTCAAGATATGATCAAGATGAAAAAAGTAGCAGTTGTTGTTTTATCAGCGTTCATGCTGGTTTCCGGAGTGGGGTCGCAGGCATATGCAGCTGGATATAGTGCCCAGGCAACTATTGGAACGGTAAGCAATACAGGCATAAAATCTGCGAAAAAGAGCGCTGCATTATCCACATACTGGGCGGCTGATTCCAAACCCGCGAAACAGCTTAGGAGCTATGTGAAAAAGGTTACGGATAAAAAGAACGAGGAGTACTATATACCAAAGAAGGATCGTATAGCTGTTTTTGACATGGATGGTACCCTGACCTGCGAGACCTATTTTACATATTATGATACCATGATGTTTATCGAATACTGCCTGAAGGATCATCCGGATAAGGTCTCCGATGCACTTAAAAAGGAAGCGATGGCCATCAAGCCGGGATATACCGCAGGGGAGGAACTTGCGCGCAATTTTGCCAAGGCCTACGCCGGGATGACGGTAGATGAGCTCTATGATTATGCGGTAAAATTTGGAAAGAAAAAGACGGAAAGCTTTACAAATATGCGTTATATTGACGGGTTTTACCTGCCAATGGTGGAGCTGGTAAAATATCTTTATGACAATGATTTTACCATCTATGTAGTAAGTGGTACAGAGCGCACCACAACCCGCGCCATTATCGCAAATTCTCCTATAAAGAAATATGTTAGCCCCAATCACGTTATTGGTACCGAGTTTGAGGTAAAGGTAAAGGGCAACGAGAAAACTCCGTCAAACATGGACTATAAATATGCCGATGGGGATGAGCTGGTGTTTACCGGCGGTTTTGTGCAAAAGAACCTGAATGCAAACAAATCCATCTGGATAGAAAGAGAGATAGGCCAGCGTCCCGTTCTTGCCTTTGGAAACAGTGGAAGTGATACCAGCATGATGAATTATGCCCTTGATGAAAGGAACCCTTATCATGCTCAGGCATATATGATCGTGGCGGATGATTCAAAAAGGGAGTGGGGCAGTGCCAACTGGGCAGAAAAGTCTGCTGAGTACAAGGCTATGGGATATATCCCGGTTTCCATGAAAAACGATTTTTCACAGATATACAAGAAGAGTATTAAAAAAGCTTCTTCGCAGTATGCGGAATAAATATAAGCGATGATCAGAAAGGAGAAGCGTGAACATGGTTTTATTCATAAATGCCTGTGTACGAAAGCAGTCTCGGACACTTATTCTGGCGAATAAACTATTGGATAAGCTTGGCGGAGATGTTCAGGAGGTATGCCTGGAAAAAATCACTTTTCCTTTGATGGACGAGGAGTTTATCAATCGTCGTGAAGAGCTTAAAAATGCCGGAGCATATGATGATCCCATGTTTGATCTTGGACGTGATTTTGCAAAGGCAGATACGATCGTGGTAGCTGCACCTTACTGGGATCTGTCTTTCCCTGCCATGCTCAAGCAGTATTTTGAACAGATCAATGTGCTTGGTCTGACATTTTCCTATTCAGAGACGGGGGAACCTAAGGGCCTTTGCAGGGCAAACTCCCTGTATTATGTAACTACAGCAGGAGGGGCGATTTTGTCCGATGAACCCGGATTTGGGTATGTGAAAGCCCTTGCCAACACGTTTTATGGGATAGATGATGTATACCAGATCAAGGCCGACGGTCTGGATATTATCGGCGCCGATGTTGATGCGATCCTTGCCGGGGTTGAGATTTGATATACATACACCCGCTGGGTTTTCATAAAAAGAAAGACTAACATGAACAGGACACTTATAGTCGTAGATATGCAAAACGATTTTATCGACGGATCTCTTGGAACAAAAGAAGCTGAAAAGATAGTTCCAAGGGTACAAGAAAAGATTGATGAGTACATAAATCGGGGTGACCGGGTCATCTATACCAGGGATACGCATCAAGCCGGCTATCTTTCGACAAATGAAGGAAAGCATCTGCCGGTAGAACATTGTATAGAGGGAACCCATGGCTGGGAGATAGCCGATGGTATATATCGTGAGGGATGTGAAATCATTAATAAACCTGCTTTCGGATATACCGGGTGGGCAGACTATGATTTTGAAGATGTGGAACTGGTGGGACTCTGCACAGATATATGTGTCATTTCAAATGCCCTTCTGATAAAAGCGCTGTTTCCGGAAATAAAGGTCTCTGTTGATCCTGAGTGCTGTGCGGGAGTAACCCCGGAAAGCCACGATGCAGCAATTATGACCATGAAAATGTGCCAGGTAGATATGATTTAGACTAAGGACAAGATATTTATCAATCCAGCCAAGCCCAGGGCAGCCCTGGGCACAAAAAAAGAACTCTGGGCCCTCCAAAATAAAAAGTATAAGGAAAGTCCTATTTTATGGGCCTTCTTTTTTTTATTTTTAACATATGTTCCCACATAGCCTAAATCTTTTTACACGTTTAGCTTAAACCGACAAAAACATATTTTCAAGACCCGTCAACTGAAATAA
>CAMOFS010000203.1 GCA_946613735.1 uncultured Lachnospiraceae bacterium
GTAGATTTCTCTTATCTCACGCATCTTGTTTTCGTTTCCCGTTGCAAATATTATCTTCATTTTTCCTCCTTAGAGATCCACACCATTTAGCTTTAGCGTCTTGACGATGGCCTTGTACAGTGCATGGGCCGCCCGGTCCTGATAGTCACTATTGGTGAGGTTATTAAGCTCCTCATTGTTAGACAGAAAACCTATCTCCGCAAGAGCCACCGGCACCTTGGATGTACGTATGATGTATATATTATCTCCTGCTACCACGCCCTTGCTGTTACAGCCCAAATCATCCAAAAGCTCATCCAGGCAGATCTGGGCAAACTCCCTGGAACGCCCAGTCTCATCCGAGACCTGATACATAACCTCGGCTCCGTTGATGCTGGAGAGCCTGCCTGAGGCCGTGGAATTATTATGAATGGAAAGAAAGAGATCCGCCTTCAGCTCATTGGCCATGGCCACTCTGTCCTCCAGGTCGATAAAGGTGTCATCGGTACGGGTATAGAAATAGCCGATATTGTAATCGCTTTTTTCAAAACATGCCCTTAGCTTGTCCGCGATGGAAAGGTTGATGTCCTTTTCATAGATATCATCCCTGTTGGCCCCCACGTCCTTGCCTCCATGACCTGCGTCAATGACCACAATTGCATCATACACATCACGGGGATCCAGAAAGTCCAGATACACGTAGCTGTCCTCAGTGGAAAGGGAGAGTTTTTTGATCTTGGTGGTGGTGATGTCCAAAAAGCCCATACCGCCCGCGTAGGCAAAGGTCAGCTCCCTAATACCGTCAGAGGATCCCACCATAGGGTAATCATAAAAATATGAGCTGTCAACACCGGGGATACTAAGCTCAAAGCTTTTTGAAAAAGCATCCTCCGTATATGTGACCTCCGATGGATCCACATCCCGGGGCAGTGTCAGCCGAAGCTGGTGCTCCTCAGGACTCTGGGATGTATCCACCCGGTATACCTCATCGCCTGACCGCAGCAGATCCTTTACCGAATAAGTGGCCACGCCCCCCGTATCGGAGGCAAGCGATACTCTGTGTATGTCGGGCACCATCATAAAAAGTGTAGTTACCACTATCATGAAAGCGGCCAGCATATAGATCAGTCTTCTTTCAATCCTCTTTTGCATCTGTATCCGAATCGGGTACTCTGCCGTATGCCTTGAGGCAGAGATTCCCTCCTGCTCCTTCTTCCACGCTGTCCCATGACAGCCCGCTCTTACTGCTATAACTCTCCCCGTCCGTAATATCCACGTCGCCCTCCTCTATGGAGGTGGCCTGCATCTCTATGGCCAGAGGATGTCCTGCATCGGGGGTATTGATGTAAAGAATCACTGCAAAGCTCTCACCCTTTTTAAGGCTTAAGGGACTCGAAAACCCGATGGTATAAAAGCCGCTATCGGAAAGCTCGCCCTCCGCCACCCGGACTCTGTTGGCCAGGTCCTTGGCTGTGGAGCAATGCCGTGCCACATAGAGCTGATAGCTGCTGTCGCGTCCCAAGGCATAAAAGCCGGCTGATGTGATGTCCACATCCTCATCCACCGTGTATATGGCAGCACCCCAGGCGCTGTCCTGCTCGTAGCCTATCTGGCCCGTCCAGCCGCACAGATCCTCCTGGTATATACGATCCCTTTCATCCGCATCCTCCAGTCTGACATAGGAGACGGTCTGGTTGCCAATATGGGTATCATAATATGACACATAAAATACACCCTTTTCGCCGAAGGCGCTGCCCCAACTGTTCTGACAGATAAATGCCCCGTCCCCGGGAACATAGTTTGAAAAGGATGAAGCGGGATAGCTGTCATTCCAGCCTATGATAACCACATCATGGTTGGGATCCTCATCGCCCATGTAGCAATAGGCATTGTTTTCGCTGCTGTAATACTGGGATCCCGAAAGCCCCTTTTCATCCACATCCACATAGATGGAGGTGGAAACCCCGCCGTAGAGGAAAATAGACTTTTTGATATCGTCTATATCATCCTCGGTAAAAAGGTGTACCTCCGAAACGTGCTTAGTGACCTCACCGGAAGCCTCGGTTATGGGTCCCTTCCAGGACAGAAGGTTGGCCAGAGCCATAGCATAATCTCCGCCTTCTACGCCAGCCCTGTCAAAGGGTCGATCCGAAACCATGGAATCGGGCGAAAAGTTGACGTCCTCCTCAGGCAGAAGGGATGACTCCATGGCGCCCACAGAGGCGTAGGCCCAGCAGGTGGAGGATGTCCCCTGATCCCTGATGTCCGATACCCTGTTACGGTCCCTCAGATCATAGCTTATGGGAAGGGTAAACTTGGATTCCTTGGTGGAGTACAAAGAAAGCTTTGTGTTTTTGGCATTGAAGCTGTAATCAAAGCCGAACTCCTCGCACACCTGGCGGAGGGGCACATAACCCATATCGGATATCATGGTGGCAGTACGGCCGCTATGCTCCAAAAGCACGATATCGTCCTTTTCCTTGCGGGCACTGCAGGAAAGCTCCTCACGTATAAAAGGCAGGGAAGCTAAAACTTCCATATCCTCTCCCACCATAAGCTCCTTATCCCGAAGGATGATGGGCTTCTCGTTGAAGGATGCCGTCAATATCCCCTCATTATTGATACTCCTGGCAATGAGCGGATAGAACACGCTGTTTTCAAGCTGCGCTCCCCTAAAAGCCTCCACCTCGGACATATCGTCACCTAAGGTGAGTGCCTTAAAGCCGCCCAAAAGAAGTATCAGTGCAAAAAGCACCATATATCTTTTGGATACACTTAACATGATATTTGCTCTTTTTTTCTGCCACCCTTAGGGGGCTTGGGGCCAAGGAACTGATAAAAATATGTCTTTATCATACCGTTATAAATCTTGCGATTTTTATCGGGCCTCCTGCCTATAGCGTCAGGTGCCTTTTCAAATGATGTTATCACATACATAGACCAACTGTCCAGCCTGTCGTAGACCTCACCTAAGGTACGGTAAAGATGCGATACGTCCTCGTCCTTTGAGAGCCTCTCTCCGTAGGGAGGATTCGTAAGAATGAAGCCGTATTTTTTGGCATGACTCATATCCGCCACATCCCTGACCTGGAAATGAATGAGATGATCCACGCCGGCGTTTTTGGCATTTTTCCTGGCGATATCTATGGCCTCCGGATCAATATCGTAACCATAAAGATGAGTCTCGACATCCCTCTCCTCCATGTCAATAAGCTCCTGTCTGATGTCATCCCACAGACTCTCATCGATGAAATGACCCCATTTTTGAGCCGAAAACTCCCGCCTTGCTCCCGGTGCTATGTTGCAGGCCATAAGCGCCGCTTCTATAAGGAAGGTCCCGCTGCCGCAAAAGGGATCCACCATTATCCTGTAATCCTTAAAAGGAGTGAGCATGATGACCGCGGCGGCGAGATTCTCGGCAAGAGGGGCGGCAGCGTTTCTGAGCCTGTAGACTCTCTTGT
>CAMOFS010000204.1 GCA_946613735.1 uncultured Lachnospiraceae bacterium
AGGAGTCAGGGGGTATAATTACATTCGTAAAAACCCCCCAATACATTTTATTTTTACTATCCCCCATAGTAAAAATACCTTCTCCTAAAAAGACAGCGCGAGCTGTCTTTTTAACGTATATGGAGGATTAAAGTACATCGGCTGACGTGCTTGCACGGCATGGGGGAACGGAGGACTTATGAACCGCGACGCGATATTTTCTGATGGCACAATAAGATACAGGCAACCGGAGGAACCGGCAGCCGGCAGCGAGGTTACCATCCGCATCCGACTTGACCGGCACGATTTCGTGACCTGTATTTTAGCCTTAGATGACGGTCGCAGGCTTCCGATGTATTATGACCACGAGTCCGGCGAGTTCGCCTTTTACCAGACTACACTTTCACTTACAGAAAAAAGGATATTCTATCATTTCGAAATAAGATGCGGCGGCGAATATGTATTTTATGATCGCTTCGGTGTCGCAGATGATCCCAGACCCCAGTACAGATTCTCTATTATGCCGGGTTTTTCCACTCCCGACTGGGCCAAGGGGGCTGTAATGTATCAGATCCTGGTGGATCGCTTCAACAATTCCGATGACGGAAATGACGTATTGGATGGCGAGTACCACTACATATCCATGCATTCCAAAAGAATACGCGACTGGAACACCAACCCATCTAACTTTGACGTTGCCTGTTTTTACGGAGGCGACCTTCAGGGAGTCTACGACAAGCTTGACTATCTTAAGAGCCTGGGGATAGAGGTTATCTATTTTAATCCGCTTTTTGTATCTCCATCCAATCACAAATATGATGCACAGGACTATGACTATATAGATCCCCACTATGGCAAGATCGTCGTGGATGACGGCGAGGTCTTATCAGAGGATGACAATGACAACAGACATGCCACCAGATATATAAGGCGAACCACTGACAGGCGCAACCTGGAGGCTTCCAATGAGTTTTTTGCATCTTTTGTGGCGGCGGCTCACGAGAGAGGCATGAGGGTGATCCTGGATGGTGTGTTCAACCATTGCGGCTCCTTCAATAAGTGGCTGGATCGTGAAAGGATATATGAGGGCCAGGAGGGCTATGCGCCGGGAGCATATGTATCCGAGAACAGCCCCTACAGGGAATTCTTCCGATTTTATGAGGAGGATAAGTGGCCCTATAATTACACCTACGACGGCTGGTGGGGCCATGATACCCTGCCCAAGCTCAACTATGAGGGCAGCGGCGAGCTTACCAGTTATATTTTGCGCATAGGTGCCAAATGGGTTTCGCCTCCTTACAACTGTGACGGCTGGAGGCTTGATGTGGCTGCGGATCTGGGACACAGCGAGGAGTACAATCACCGTTTCTGGCAGGCCTTCAGGCAAGTGGTAAAAAAGGCCAACCCCAACGCCGTGATCCTTGCCGAGCACTACGGAGATGCTTCTTCCTGGCTGGAGGGCACCCAGTGGGACACCATAATGAACTATGACGCATTCATGGAGCCCATATCATTTTTCCTTACGGGTATGGAAAAGCATTCCGACAGGATCGATGAAAGCGCCATAGGAGATGGCAAGCGCTTTGAGGTAACCATGCTCCATTGCATGAGCGCATTTATGACTCCCTCTCTGCACATATCCATGAACGAGTTGTCCAATCATGACCATTCCAGGTTTTTGACCAGGACCAACCACAAGGTAGGCAGGGTGGATCAGCTTGGCAGCAAGGCAGCGGGAGAGGGTATCAGTGTGCCTCTTTTCAAGCTTGGTGTCATGATGCAGATGACGTGGCCGGGAGCACCTACGGTGTACTATGGTGATGAGGCCGGTGTGGTGGGCTTTACCGATCCGGATAACAGGCGTACCTACCCCTGGGATGATCCTGACAGGGCACTTATAGACTTTCACAGGGATATGATATTTATCCACAAGTCACACGAGGCCTTAAGGAGAGGTTCTTTTATGTTTTTATCTGCGGGCAGGAATTATGTTTCCTATGCCAGATTTACGGATCTTGAGCGGCTGGTGGTGGTCATTAACTGTGGCAGTGAAAAGCTGGAGCTTTCAGTCCCGGTATGGAAGGCACAGATCCCCTTCATGTGTGAGGTGGATCAGATCATGACTTCGGGAGAGGTGGGATACTCCATCATGCTCATTAAGCATCCGGTGGAGCGTGGAATGCTGAGCGTTAGCTTGAAGCCGTACTCCGGGGTGGTGTACTGTTATAAAGAAGATTGAGATTCTTCGGGCTTCGCCCTCAGAATGACAAAGAAGGCTTCGCCCCGTTCTGTCATCCTGAGCGTAGCGAAGGATCTTATTTTGGAGAGAGAAAAATATGAAAATGATCCACTGTGCAGATCTGCATCTGGATTCAAAACTGAATGCCAACCTGGACCGGGATAAGGCTGCGCTTCGCCGCCAGGAGCTTTTGGACACTTTCTCGAGGCTCGTGGATTTTGCGGCGGATAACGGCGTGGACGCCATCCTCATAGCGGGTGACATGTTTGACAAGACACATATCAGGAAGCAGGCCAGATCCCGGGTGATCGACGAGATCGCCACCCATCCTGATATTGATTTTTTATACCTTCAGGGCAACCATGACCGCACCGATTTTTTGCAGGACGTGGATATATCGCAGCTTCCTAACCTCAAGCTTTTTTCGGATTCAGAGTGGAGGGGCTTTAGATATGATGACGTTGTGGTTACCGGCAGGGAGATCACTGCTGACAATGCCAAGACCTTTACCATGAACCTGGTCCTGGACCAGGCTGATGTAAATATTGTCATGCTCCATGGGCAGGAGTCCGATTATGAGGGTAATGACAAGACCCAGATCGTGCCTCTTTATGAGCTTCGGGGCAAGTATATCGACTACCTGGCCTTAGGCCATATCCATTCTTATAAGAAGGCCAAGCTGGATGACCGTGGTGAGTACTGCTACTGCGGCTGCCTGGAGGGCAGGGGCTTTGATGAATGTGGCGAAAAGGGCTTTGTGTTGCTTTCCATAGAGGATAAAAAGGTTCAAAGCCAGTTTGTTCCTTTTGCGAAGCGAAGCCTCCACGAGGTACAGATAGATATCACTCCGGAAAAGAGCATGCCTGAGATACTCGATGACATAGACGGGGCGGTATCGGACATATCTGCCGACGATATGGTAAAGACTGTGCTTACGGGATATGTAAATATGGATGGCGAGGCAGACACCGACAGGATCAGATCCAGGTTTGCGGAGAGGTTTTTCTTTTTCAAGGTATATGACCAGACCAGGATCAACATAGACTATGACAGCTTTATGGGTGACAAGTCCCTAAAGGGCGAGTTTGTGCGCATCATGCAGCAGGCGGAGCTTTCCGAGGATAAAAAGGCCCGTATAGTTGAGATCGGCATGAAAGCACTGATGGAGGAGGAGATCGAGGGATGAAGCTGATTTCCTGTTATATCACAGGCTTTGGA
>CAMOFS010000205.1 GCA_946613735.1 uncultured Lachnospiraceae bacterium
TCCATAGAGCCATCCCTTAGGTCGGATAGGACGCCCATGTAGGTATCCACCGCTTCGGCGGCATTGCCTGTGATGATATTGATCTCATCATAAAGCTCGTCGCCCTCCATCTCGATGGAAAGAGGAACGCAAAGCTTGTACGCTAAAAATCGGTTTCCCGTATCAATGGAAAAGGTGCCGTAGGGCAGGGTGAAGTTGATATAGGCCAGAGCTTCATAAAACTGTGGAAGTCTATCCACGGGCAGATCCTCCTGTAGGGTGATAAGACAGGTGAGATGCTGGATCTCATCCTCGGGAGTAGCCATGGGATCGAAGTATAAAAAGCCCCTGGCCTCGTCTCCGGCGTCACCAACATCTAAAAGGACAAACTCCACGGTCTCCGGCTCGCCGTCCTCAGTGGCCTCCACCATACCTGCGGGTACAAGATTTTCATTACATTCCTCTAAAAACCGTTCTAACAGTTTATGTCTCATTTCGTTTATATTCATGGCGTCCTCCTATACTACTTTGTGCACATCTTTCGTATCATCACTTCTAAGTCAGGCTTTTTCTTTTCCTTGTTGAACTTAATTCCCATGGACTTAAGCAGGTTGACAAGGGCATCTTTTTCCTCTTCTGAAGCCGGGATGTCATCGAAGAGCTTGGCTCTGATATATTCCGAATATCTCCTGGCCACATGCTCTGTGGCAGAAGTCTTGTCAGCAAAGCCTGCTTGTACCGCCACCTTTCTTCTCACTGCTTCGGTGATCTGAAAGCTCAGCTGGTTTACCTTCATCTCATCACCGGGATATCTCTTTTTAAGTGATGCGATCATCTTGTCCCTGACCTCTGCTACATTGTAGTAGCTGTCAAAGAGATAATCCCTGATGGATTGATTGTATTTGCCGGTAAATAATTTCTTAAGTCCCAAACCTACGTAGCTTATGACTTTTCCTACTATCGGGATGACACAGTCGATGGTGTCTCCCACAAATTCTATGCTGGTAAAGAAGCAGCCCAGCTTGTCACGGCTCCTAAGCTCATCGGAGAGCTTGCTTACACGCTGGTTGTACTGATCTTCACGTTTTTCCTTTTCATTGAGCTCGATCTTGCCCACGCGTTTGCCGGTCTTTTCGTCCAGCGTGCCAATTCTTTTGGCTACCTGACCGTAAAAGAACTTGTCGCTCTTTTTTTTGGCTTTACTGCCCTTGACAAGCCCGGTCACCTCAGTTGCCAGTTTTACTCCGGTGGTGGCAGCTTTTACTACACTAAAGGACTTGCCAGCGATCTCAGCAGCTGCCTTGGCTGTCTCTGCACCCAAAAAGCCGGTTACAAAGGTGGCACCTGACTTTATGACTTCAGCTCCCTTTCTGGTGATCACGGCAATCTCATGAGCGACATCTTCGGCAGACATGCTGCCCTGATTTTCGGTGAGTGCCCAGATGCTTCCTACCACGGAGATGGACGCTCCTACCATGGAGAGAGAGGACTGGAAGGATCCGGTCCACAGATGCATTTTATCCCAGCCGGCCTTGTCCATGCCCCAGCCCCAGCCGAACATGGACTGTGTCTTGTCCATTCCCATCTTTATTCCCATGGGTGCAAAGCTAGAAAAGCCTCCGAAAGTCCCGGTTTGTGTTGTCATATCGGACTTTCTGAACTCCTTGTTTTCCACCTTTGTCTCGGGAAGAGTCTTGTCCAAAGCCGTAAGCTCTGTTATGAGTCCCTCACAAAATAGCGCGGACTTCTTGGCCTGGATTTCCAGTTCGGCCAGCTTCTTTTTATCCTTTTCCTTTGCACCCTTTTGAAGAATGGCCTGGTATTCGCTCAGGTTCTTATAGAGCATTATTGTAAGCCCTTTTTTTTGTCCTGCAGGGCTTGGATCACCTTTGGAAGCCTGCTTTTTGGTAAGCTCCTTCATGGACTCGATCTCTTTGGTATGCTCCCTGGTATAGGAAAACGCTGATGCCAGCTTGTGCATATAGGTGTAACTGCCGTCTATCCGCTTCCAAAAGGCCCACTTGGTGGCCAGCATCCGGTCCTTGAACTCATTTAGGTCAGGCACAAAGCCCTGCGATACCGCCGCATCCAGAACCGAAGGGTTTTTCCTCCTGTTGGAGGAGACCAGATAGTAGGCCATGAGGCGCTGTCTTTTCGTCATGGAAAAGAGCTGGTTCATGAGATCAAAGTGAGGGTTTTTCGCAAAGAGAATTCCCTTTAAGCCTCCGTTGCTGTAATTTCTTACCAGCCATTTGTCGATCTCGTCTATACCTTTAAGCTGATCGGCAGTGAGACCGTCATTACCTTCATCCGCTTTCTGCCGCTCCAGTTTTACTCTGTCATCCTCTTTTGATGTGGCCTCCTCCACAGCGCTATACATCTCAGCCTGGAGCTTTTCATCCGCTTCCTTTTGCTTTTTTACCGGCATTTTGTCAAGTACCAGCTTCCATCTTAAGCAGTTTTCATAGGACTCTATGGCATATTTGGCATCGGTGTCCATGCCATCAGCTCCGAGATGTTTGTAGAGGCCGCGGTAGAGCTTGATCTCCCTTTCATATTTTGAAAAAAACCTAAGCTTTAGCTCGAGTCTCTGCCTGGGAGTGTTCATAACTGACTCCCTGCCCAGCTCCAATGCAAAATACCTGTATTGCTGACCAAAGGTCTTCATGGCTTTTTCTACTTTGGACATATCGATGATCTCGCCGGGAGCGTTTTTTACGTTATTGTTGTGGATCTGCTTTTCCTCTTCGGGTGTAAGCATGTTCTTTAAGGCCTTGTTGATGTTGCTTCTAAGCTCGTTGTTGAGCTCCTTGATGGCGGCCCCTTCCACAGTCTTTCTGGTCCTTCTGTGAGTGTCGTAGTACATGTCGGAAGCCTGGGAAAGACGAAGCATTTTCTCGAGTGACTCATCGATGGCCTCAGCATCACCGATCTCGCCACCTTTTTTTATGGTATCGTAAGAGACACGCTCTATGGACTGGGCAAGTTCCCTGGAGCTGTCGGAGATATGCTTATCCTGTCTGGAAAAGAATTTCTTTACGGCGTGATATTTGCTCACAAAAAAATTCTTGATCATGGATCCTACAGAGCTTCCTACCTCCAGTGCATTATCTGAAGCATAGGGCTTGGCGTGATCCATAAGAGGCTTTACCACACCGCCATCGTTCCTGACACTGTCGAGGTAAAGATCTTTGCCAAACTTTAGGCATACATCTCCGATACGCCTTACATCCTCAGTTATTACCACGTCATTGGTTTTTTGTTCTGTTTCAAAAAGGGGTTGTTCCATATCCATAAGCTCTATGGACTGATGCTCAGTAAGTTCTTCCTCCTTTTTGATGAAAAGGTGTTCGCTTTTTAGGATCTGATTTTTTTCGTGACTCATATAAATCCTCCTACCATATAGTGTACATTATAGCATTTTCTGCTGTAATC
>CAMOFS010000206.1 GCA_946613735.1 uncultured Lachnospiraceae bacterium
GATCGAGTCCTTTACGGATGCTTTTGAAGCCCTGGATTTTTTAGATGATCAGCCGGCGGATCTGGCTCTTTTGGACATAGATATGCCCGGTATCAAGGGCATAGATCTGGCAGCCGGTATGAAGGAAAAGTGCCCGGGTATCAAGGTCATCTTTTTAACCGGTTATTCGGAGTATGCGGTGGATGCTTATGCCCTCCACGCCTCCGGGTATCTGTTAAAGCCCATTGGATACGACAGGCTTTTTTCCGAGATAGAATATGCTCTGGGCTCATCAAACGAAGGAAAGGATGCCAAGGCGGCCTCAAAGGATACAGCCAGGATAAAGGTGGAGACCTTTGGATACTTCAATGTGCTGGTGGACGGAAGGCCTGTGAACTTCAAGCGCTCCAAGGCAAAGGAGCTTTTTGCCTGCCTTATAGACAGGCAGGGACAGTTTGTTCCCAGGAAGGATCTTTTTTACATCCTGTGGGAGGATGATGACTATGACCGGGCCAAGCAGAAGTATTTTGACACCATAATCAGGAGCTTAAAGGACACCCTGGAGGATTATGATATTTCCGATGTTTTCGAGATGGAAAGCGGCCAGATGAGGATAGTCCCCGAAAAGATGGACTGCGATCTCTACAGGTATCTTAACAAGGACAGGGACGCCATGGAGAGCTTCCGCGGCGAGTATATGAATTCCTACACCTGGGCCAGCACCACCGAAGGCTACCTGACCATGCACTAGCCGCTGCCATCCTGGCCCTCCCCTTGTCATCCTGGCCCGCCCCTTGTCATCCTGGCCCTCCCCTGTCATCCTGGCCCTCCCCTGTCATCCAGCCTCCTCCTGTCATCCTGAGCGCAGCGAAGGATCCCTTCATTTCTAGAGAGATTCTTCGCTTCGCTCAGAATGACAATAAGGCGAAGGATCCCTTATTTTTCCTGTGCAGTTTTTCATTTGATATGCTACAATAAAAAATGAGGTTTTTCTTCAGACATAAGAGCAGTGAATATATCATAGGAAAGGGTGTTGGGAAATGATATTGGATCTTCTAAGAACCTACCAGCTTAATATCATGCTGATATTGTGTGGGATGTGCGGCATGATGGCCTTTATGGCTGTTTTTGACCGCTCTAAAAATGCCCGCAGGAAGAGGCTTTTGATCTCAATAGAGCTGACATCCATGTTTTTACTATTATCAGACCGCTTTGCCTACATATTCAGGGGAGACGTAAGCAGACTGGGATATTACATGGTGCGCATCTCCAATTTCCTGGTATTCTTTTTGACTCTTTTTATCATACACGTATTTTCCCTTTATCTCATCGATCTATACGAAAATGAAGGCGGATATGAAAAGGCGCCCAAAAGACTTATTGTCAGTGAGGTCATCTTTACAATAGGAGAGATCTTGATCGTTATATCCCAGTTTACCGGGATCTACTACACCTTTGATGACCAGAACAGGTATCAGAGAGCGGATGGCTATATCATATGCTTTGCCATGCCTTTTATCATCTCCATCATTCAGATGACTACCATAGTCCAGCTAAAGAAAAAGCTTAATAAAAGGGTGTTCTGGTCCCTGTTTTTCTTTACCAGCCTGCCTGTGTTCGCATCATTGGTACAGGTTTTCACCTATGGTGTCTCACTTAACAATATGACCATAGCTATTCTGTCCATAACTCTATTCATGTCATCCCTGATTGACCTCAATGAATCCGTGGAGAGGGCCAACAAGATCGAGATGGACTATCTGAAGATTGAGCAGAAAAACATCCACGCCCTTTTTGAACAGACAGCCGAGGCACTTGCATCAGCCATAGATGCCAAGGACAAGTACACCCGTGGTCATTCTGCCAGGGTGGCTGAGTACTCCAGGGAGATAGCTATAAGGGCCGGTATGAATGAAAGAGAGGTGGAGGAGGTATTCTTTGCAGCTCTTTTGCACGACGTAGGAAAGATCGGCATAGCCGATTCCATCATCAACAAGGAGGGCAAGCTTACTGACGAGGAATATGCCGAGATAAAAAAGCATTCGGACATAGGCGCTCATATCCTTGGCAATATTACCAAGTCGCCCTACCTGGCTGTGGGTGCCCACTACCATCATGAGCGATATGACGGCAGGGGTTATCCTGAGGGGCTAAAGGGTGAAGACATCCCGCAAATAGCCAGGATCATAGCTGTGGCAGATGCCTATGATGCCATGACCAGCAAGCGCAGCTATCGTGAGACTATCCCACAGCAGAAGGTAAGAGAGGAGATCGTAAAGGGCTTTGGTACCCAGTTCGATCCCAAGTATGCCGATATCATGATGCACATGATAGACCAGGATCTGGAATATGAGATGCAGGAGTCGGCCAAGACCACGGATGAGGGTGAGAGGAATGAATTTATCTTTGAGTCGCTGGATACAGAATTCTCCAGGGGAGTGCTCATCGAGGATAGCCCGGTTACGATAACCATGCATTCCAAGCCTGCTGCAGGCTTTGCCGGAACAGACAATATACCCACCCTTGTTTTCTATGATGCCCTTGATTCCAGGACTCATGTGTCCGATGAAAAGGCAAAGGACTTTTTCTATACCGAATACCTCAGGGTCCGCCTGGACGGTAAGGTCGAAGAAGGCGAGATAAGAAAGCTTTTACACGAGACTACAGAGGATAAGGTGGTATCAAATACAGGCCACTCCTCCATGAAGGCCGGCACGGATTATGAGATCAGTTGTGTCAGGGTCAAAGACCATATGCTCATCACCCTTAAGAATAGTAACATGACCCACAAGTATACAGTGGCCATGCCCGATGCCACCAGGTTCTGCTATGCGGCTGTCACCGGCAAAAACTGCCATGTGACCAGGCTCAATGCCCATGTGTCTGATGAGACGGTACAAGCGGATTACATCCCCAGGATAGCGGAGGAGATCAACTACATCTCCGGTCCCGAGGGTGACCTGCCCAATTTACAGATCGACGGATGGAGAAAGTCCTACAGTGCCGGGATACCCATTGCAGACGGACTTAAGATATCCTTCCACTCCAAGAGTCTTCCCACAGCCAGACTGGTGTGGCACTGTCCTTTTATAAGTATTTTCTCAGCTTCGGACGGCAAGCCTTTTGGAGAGGACTACCACGAATATGCCCTGCTAAGACTGGATGGAGAATTGTGGGAGCCGGATGCCAATGATGATGTCCGTATGATCGTGGACCATTCCGAGGAATTCGTGGACTGGGACAAGTGGAAGGAGCTCAACAGAGAGGGGATAGACTGCGAGGTTTCCTTCAAGATCAGGGGCGAGAGGATAATCATTACCACCGAAAATGGAGGTATTAGGATCACCATAGTGGTTAATCTACATGGAGAAGAAAAGGCTCTTTTCGCATCCATCACCGGCGACCAGTGCGCCATAACCAGTATTCATATTTGA
>CAMOFS010000207.1 GCA_946613735.1 uncultured Lachnospiraceae bacterium
ACCCTCATATATTCCCTCAGATTATAGTTATCCAGTACAGATACTATACCGTCCTTATCATAGGTGTGGGCATGGATGCCGGCGTCATTGAGCTCCTTTAGTTTTTCAATGCCGTCTGCCCTGTTTATGCCCTCGGAATAAAGGATCTTATCCTCTTTGGGATAATAGATGAGATTACCCTGAAAGCATAAAAGATACAGATTGTCATGGGCAATGCCAAACTGCTCCATCAAAAGCATGGTGGAGTGGATGCCACGTCCGGTATTTACCGCAACGATATGTCCTGCATCAAGTACCTTGTATATTGCTTTTATGTTTTCCCGGGACATGCTCTTGTCGTCGGCAAGGGCTGTCCCGTCCATGTCTAAAAACAGTATCATTCTTCTTCCTCGGGGGCTTTCTTGGGTACAAAGCGACGACCTGAATAGCCCTTCTTATTTGACTCGTCCTTTTGCATTGCTTCCTTCTCAAAGGTCTCCTGGGCGCTTATTATCTTTTTGCCCCTCTTATCCAGCCTCTGGTATTCACCGTTTGGTGTAAGGTAATAGGCCTTTTTATTGTCCATGAGGTTGACCTCTAATATGTGACGGGCCTTTATTTTGGCTTCCTCATCCTCCACCGGGAAGATGATCTCTACTCTGCGATCCAGATTTCTGGGCATCCAGTCTGCAGAGCCCATAAAGATCTCCTCCTGACCATCATTATAAAAATAATAGATACGGCTGTGCTCCAGGAAATTGCCGACTATGGAGGATACATGGATATTTTCACTAATACCGGGTATGCCCACCTTAAGGGAGCAGATGCCTCTTACCACAAGGTCAATCTGCACTCCCGCAGAAGAAGCCTCATACAGCTTTTCGATGATCCCCTGATCACAAAGGGAGTTCATCTTGGCAACGATGCGTCCCTGGCGTCCTGCTTTTGCATGGGCTATCTCCCTGTCGATAAGCTGGTAAAACTTGGCTCGCATCCAGATGGGTGCCATAGCCAGCCTGTTCCACCTGGCCGGCTCGGAATAACCTGAAAGCATGTTGAAAACTGCAGTAGCATCCTCTCCGATAAGCTCATTACAGGTCATAAGTCCACAGTCGGTATACAGCTTGGCTGTGGAATCATTGTAGTTGCCGGTACCAAGATGGATATAACGCTTGATGCCGTCCTCCTCTTTTCTCACCACAAGAGCGATCTTACAATGGGTCTTAAGTCCCACAAGTCCGTAGATAACGTGGCAGCCGGCCTGCTCCAGCTTTTTCGCCCATACGATATTGTTCTCCTCGTCAAAGCGGGCCTTTAACTCAACCAAAACCGTAACCTGCTTTCCGTTATCCGCCGCCTTTGCCAAAGCTGCTATTATGGGAGAATTACCACTTACACGGTAAAGCGTCTGCTTGATGGCCAACACCTTGGGATCCTCCGATGCCTGGCGGATCAGATCCACCACCGGTGAAAAGCTCTCATAGGGGTGATGTAAAAAGATATCTCCCTTTTTAATCTCTGAAAAAAGATTGGTACCGGGCTTAAGTCTCTTGGGATGCTGGGGGGTATAGGGCTTGTTCCTTAATCTGTCATAGCCTTCTATACCATACATCTTCATCAAAAATGTCAGGTCAATAGGACTGTTTATCTTGTAGATCGCCTCCTTGGGAACCTCCAGGTTCTTGCGCAAAAAATTAAGTATCCTGTTGTCAATGCCATCCTCCACCTCGAGTCTGATGACCTCACCCCACTGCCGCTGCTTGAGCTGCTTCTGGATCTCAGCCAAAAGATCCGGCGCCTCGTCCTCGTCGATATCCATATCGGCGTTTCTCATGATACGATAGGAAAAAGCACATTCCACATTATAATTTAAAAACAGCACCGGCAGGTTTTTCTCAATGATCTGCTCCAAAAGTATGAAGGTACTGGTGATGCCCTCTCCGCTGTTGGGTATGCTGATAAAACGAGGCAGTACAGAAGGCACCTGGACTGTAACGAACTCGTGCTCTCCCTCGGTGAACTTTTCCTTTACCAGCTTGGATGGTGCCTTTTTTGTTACCAAGCCGGCTATGTTAAGGCTCTTGTTGGAGATAAGGGGAAAGGGTCTGGAGGAATCCACAGCCAGTGGCGTTAGTACGGGATAGACCGTATCCCTGAAATAACGATCCACATACTCTGCCTGGTCCCGGTCCAGCTCCTCCCATTTGTCGATGATCTTGATCCCTTCTTTTTCCAAAAGAGGCTTGAGGGAGCGGTTATAGGTCGTACCCTGAAGGGACATAAAATCCCTGGTCTCCTTAAAAATGGCTGTGAGCTGCTCCCTGGCGTTCATCCCGGCAAGATCCTTTTTATCCAGTCCGGCATTTTCCATATCCTTAAGAGAGGCTACACGCACCATGAAAAACTCATCCAGATTAGATGAGGTAATGGCTAAAAACTTGATCCTCTCCAGGATAGGGAGGGTCTTGTCCCTGGCTTCATCCAGGATACGACGGTTGAATTTGATCCAGGAAAGCTCCCTGTTTTCATAGTATTTTGGATCATTATAAGCTACAGACATATTTTACCCCCTTTAAGATCTCGTTACACTCAGGATGATAGTAAAAATCATTCTGAGGGCGCAGGCCGAAGAATCTTTATAGTTTTTTCTCCTTTATAACAGGTCTGATGGCGTGGACACTCTCAAAGAAAGCTGCCTTGTCCTCAAACATTCCTTTCTCTATGGAGATGGACCCCTCCGCCTCCAGGGAAATGTTTAAGATATCATCCCTCACCTGCATCTTAACCTTCTTAAGCTTTTGCTTGTGGCTCCTATCCAGTGCATTGGCCACACGGAGTATCGCAACCAGCTTTTGCATCTCAATATACTCCGGCTTGGTAAACTCACCTGATATCTCTTCATAAGGCGGCATATCATGCCTGTTGGCAGCGGCAATATACGCTACCATAAGCCTCTCCTTGTGGTTCAGCCCCAGTATCTCCGAAGCCATGATAATGGAAAAAGAGCAGCGTGATTCATCCGCCAGTGAAATATACTTACCGCAGTCATGTAAAATAGCAGCACAACGTACAATGAGCCTGTCACGTTTGTTCATGCCGTGATGTTTTTTCATAGCATCAAATATCTGCTGCGACATCTTATCAAGAGCCTTTAGATGAGGAATATAGCTGCCATAGCGTCTGGCAATGGCCCAGCAGGCCGAGACCACATCCTCCTCAAAATCATGGGTGGGCTTCATAAGTCCCTTTTCATAGGCATAATCATAGGCTATGCCCTCTGTGATGGCCACTCCCGGTATCATGATCTTTTTAGCGGGAAGCGCATCTATGATGCCCTGGTACAAAAGGATGAAGGGCATGATCATATCGTCATTTTCATCATATATGGTCTGCTCGCTGATAACGGTATACAGCTTCTTCTGT
>CAMOFS010000208.1 GCA_946613735.1 uncultured Lachnospiraceae bacterium
GCGGCAGTGGAAAGAAGTATAAAAACTGCCATATGAAGCTGGGCGGCTTTGAAGGATAGAGCATAGGATGTTATGATCGGCATCATGTCATTCTGAGCGAAGCGAAGAATCTTTGTGTGTTTAGGATAATATATGGATAAATTCATTTTACATGCGCCATTCGAGGCGACCGGGGACCAGCCCCGGGCAATAGATGAATTAGTTGAGGGTTTCAAAGCGGGCAACCAGTTTGAAACCCTTCTTGGCGTGACGGGGAGTGGCAAGACCTTTACCATGGCCAATGTCATAGCAAAGCTCAACAAGCCCACCCTCATCATTAGTCACAACAAGACTTTGGCGGGACAGCTTTACTCTGAGATGAAGGAGTTTTTTCCGGAAAATGCTGTAGAGTATTTTGTCTCATACTACGATTACTATCAGCCGGAGGCCTATGTGCCCCAGACAGATACGTATATCGCAAAGGACTCTGCCATCAATGATGAGATAGACAAGCTCAGACTTTCTGCCACTGCATCCATGTCTGAAAGAAAAGATGTGATAATCGTTTCATCCGTTTCCTGTATCTACGGTATCGGATCTCCCGATGATTATGAAAACATGATGATATCCCTGCGCCCCGGAATGGAGATGGACAGGGATGATGTGATCCATGCCCTTATTGATATGCAGTACACCAGAAACGACATGGATTTTACCCGCGGTACCTTTAGAGTCAGGGGAGATGTGCTGGATATCATCCCCGCAAACGTATCTGACTATGCTTACAGGATCGAGTTTTTCGGGGACGAGATCGACCGCATAGTTGAGACGGACATCGTAACCGGGAAGGCCAGGCGTGAGATGAACCATGCAGCCATTTTTCCCGCATCCCATTATGTGGTTCCCCAGGATCGCATAAAGGCGGCCTGCGAGACCATAGAGGAGGAACTGAAAGAGCGGGTGCAGTACTTCAAGTCCGAGGATAAGCTGATCGAGGCACAGCGTATCTCGGAGCGCACGAATTTTGATGTGGAGATGCTTCGTGAGACGGGATTTTGCAGCGGCATAGAAAACTACACCAGACATCTGAATCCTAAACAAAAGCCCGGCGAGCCCCCTGCCACGCTGATGGATTATTTCGGAGATGACTATCTCCTTATCATAGATGAGTCGCATATGACGGTGCCCCAGGTCAGGGGAATGTATTTTGGTGACAGGTCCAGAAAGAGCACTTTGGTGGACTATGGTTTCAGGCTGCCCTCTGCCCTTGACAACAGGCCCTTGAATTTTGATGAGTGGGAGATGAAGCTGGATCAGGTGCTTTTTGTATCTGCCACTCCTGCGGAGTATGAAGAGGAGCATGAGCTTTTGCGCGCAGAGCAGGTGATCCGTCCTACCGGTCTTTTGGATCCGGATGTGGACGTGCGACCGGTGGAGGGCCAGATAGATGACCTGGTGGCGGAGATAAAAAAGGAAACCGCCGACCATAACAAGGTGATGATCACCACCCTTACCAAGAGGATGGCAGAGGATCTTACCACCTATATGCAGGAGCTGGGGATCAGGGTAAAGTATCTCCACAGCGACATTGATACCCTTGAAAGAGCAGAGATAATAAGGGATCTGAGACTGGATGTCTTTGATGTTTTGGTGGGCATAAACCTTTTGAGAGAGGGACTTGATATTCCGGAGATCACACTGGTTGCCATTTTGGATGCGGACAAGGAGGGCTTCTTACGCTCGGAGCGTTCGCTGATACAGACCATAGGACGTGCAGCCAGAAACTCAAAAGGCCATGTTATAATGTACGCGGACACCATGACCGAGTCCATGGAAAAGGCTATCACCGAAACAAAGAGGAGACGTGCCATCCAGGAGGCATACAATGAAGAGCATGGTATTACTCCCACCACCATAGAGAAAAAGGTGAGAGAGGTGATCGCCATATCCAAGGCTGTGGCAAAGGATGAAATGTCCGATGGCAAGGCACCCGAGGAGATGAACGAAAAGGAGCTTAAAGAGCTGATCAAAAAGGTACGTTCAAAGATGGAAAAGGCTGCCACGGATCTCAACTTTGAGCTTGCCGCCGAATACCGCGACAGGATGGTGGAGCTTAAGAACATGCTGCTTGAGATGCAGGCATAAAAATGTTTTGGCAAAACATGGCAATTGGTGTAGAATAATAGGATAGCGAATATCTATAACAACCTGTGCTGTAACGTAAAGGGGGAACAACATGGATGAAGAATTGATCTATCTCGGTAATATCAAAAGGACTATTCTGGTAGTAGATGATGAGGAGATAAACAGGGAGATCCTCGGCGGCATTTTGGAGGATCATTATGATGTCCTTTATGCGGCTGACGGAGATGAGGCTCTTTCTGTTATCAACGAAAAAGGTCCGCTCCTTTCTCTGGTGCTTTTGGATCTTATCATGCCAACGGTGGATGGATTCGCAGTCATGGAGGAGATGCAAAATGATATCATCAGCAGGAATATTCCTGTTATCGTCCTTACCTCCGAGGAATCTGCCGAGATCGAGAGCTTAAAAAAGGGGGCAGCGGATTTCATCAAAAAGCCCTACGACATGCCCGAAAAGATCATAGCCAGGGTAAAGCGTATCATTGCTCTTTTTGAGGACAGGATGATCATCCAGTCCACTGAGCGTGATGAGCTTACCAACCTTTTGACAAAGAGCTATTTTTATGAATATGCGTCACTCCAGGACAAGTTCCATCCCGACCGCAGGATGGATGCGGTGGTTGTAAATATCAATCATTTCCAACTGTTTAACGAGCTTTACGGGATGCATGAGGGTGACAGGGTGCTTACCACTATCGCCGGAGCCATAAAGGATTTTACTGAGGAAAATGACGGCATAGCCGGACGCAGCGAGGGGGATATTTTTTATTTGTATATTCCTCACCGCGACAGCTACGAGGATCTGTCTGAGGCCATCAGGCTGGCAGTTACACGTGATTTCAGGATCCACAATGTTCAGGTGCGCCTGGGCATAAACGATTCTATTGATGATGACATGCGTATAGAGATGGCTTTTGACCGGGCCAGGATGGCCGGCAACACCATCAGGACAGACTACAGCAGGACCATAGCATATTATGATGACAAGATGCGCAAGCAGCGCGTGTTTGAGGAGAGGCTGATACAGGATATCGCAGACGGCATAGCCAGAAACCAGTTCATGGTTTTGTTCCAGCCCAAGTTTGACATCAGAGGAGAAAAGCCAAAGATGGTTGGGGCAGAGGCCTTGGTGCGCTGGGATCATCCGGAGTTGGGTCTTGTGTCTCCCGGCAGTTTCATTTCACTATTTGAGGAGAACGGCCTGATACGTTTGGTGGATGATTATGTATGGCGGGCAGCTGCCATGCAGATCAAAGAATGGAAAGACAAATACGGCGTCTA
>CAMOFS010000209.1 GCA_946613735.1 uncultured Lachnospiraceae bacterium
GGTGATCCCCGGCCCAAGGTGGTGGAGGAGAGATTGCAGCGCGAGCTTCACTCGATTATATCCAACGGCTACGCAGTGATGTACATCATAGCCCAGAAGCTGGTGTGGAAGTCCAATGAGGACGGCTATCTTGTGGGAAGCCGTGGCTCGGTGGGATCCTCCTTTGCAGCTACCATGGCGGGTATTACCGAGGTCAATCCCCTTAGTCCCCATTATCTTTGCCCCAACTGCCACTACGTGGATTTTGATTCCGACGAGGTGCGTGCCTTTGCGGGCAGGGCAGGCTGTGACATGCCGGACAAGTACTGTCCCAACTGTGGGACCCTATTGAAAAAGGATGGCTTTGACATTCCCTTTGAGACCTTTTTGGGCTTCAAGGGTGACAAGGAGCCGGATATCGACCTCAATTTTTCTGGAGACTATCAGACCAAGGCCCACAGGTACTGTGAGGTCATCTTCGGAAATGGCCAGACCTTCAAGGCCGGCACCGTGGGTACCGTCCAGGACAAGACAGCCTTTGGTTTTGTCAAAAGATATTTTGAACGTGAAAACGTAAGCAAGAGGAACTGCGAGATAGATCGCATCGTTCCGGGCTGTACCGGTATACACCGAACCACCGGACAGCATCCCGGCGGAGTAGTGGTGCTCCCCATGGGCGAGGACATCTATTCCTTTACGCCCCTGCAGCATCCTGCCAATGACATGGAAAAAAACGGCGATATCATAACTACCCATTATGAGTACCATTCCATAGATGAGAACCTTTTGAAGTTGGATATCTTAGGACATGCCGATCCTACCATGATAAAGTCCTTAGAGGATATGAGCGCACAGATTTTGGATGAGCCCATCGACGCCACCACCATTCCTTTGGATGATAAAAAGGTCATGTCACTTTTCCAAAATACCTCTGCATTGGGAGTGGAGCCTGAGGATCTGTGGAAGTGCGAGATGGGTACCCTTGGGATACCTGAGTTCGGTACCGATTTTGCCATGGGAATGCTTAGGGATGCCAAGCCCCAGGCTTTTATCGATCTGGTTCGTATCGCAGGACTGGCCCACGGTACCGACGTGTGGCTGGGCAATGCGCAGACCCTTATAGAGGAGGGCAAGGCGGATATCTCCACGGCCATCTGTACCCGTGATGATATCATGACCTACCTTATCGGCATGGGGATGGATCCGGCGGAGAGTTTTAATATCATGGAGGCTGTCCGAAAGGGCAAGGTGGCCAAGGGCGGTGTGGAAAAATGGCCGGCCTGGAAGCAGGACATGCTGGATCATGGCGTGCCGGACTGGTATGTGTGGTCCTGTGAAAAGATAAAGTACATGTTCCCCAAGGCTCATGCTGCGGCTTATGTGATGATGGCATGGAGGGTGGCCTGGTTCAAGATCTACTATCCGCTTATTTACTATGCGTCATTTTTCTCCATCCGTGCCACAGCTTTTGACTATGAAAAGATGTGTCAGGGTCAGATGACCTGTGAGCATTATCTTCAGGAGATAGATGAGCAGATGGCGGAGCTTAAAAAGCAGAACAAGGACATTACCGCCACCGACAAGGACCTTTACAGGGACTTAAGACTGGTGCAGGAGATGTACGCCAGAGGCTTTGAGTTTTTGCCCATGGATCTGTATAAGTCGGATGCCAGGTATTTCAAGATAGTGGACGGCAAGCTTTTGCCTCCCTTCAACACCTTAGGCTCCATGGGAGATGCTGCAGCCGAGACACTGATGCTTGCTGCACGTGAGAGGCCTTTTTCATCCAGGGATGATCTAAAAAAGCGCGGCAAGGTCACCCAGACTGCCATCGACAAGATGGCTGACCTCGGCCTTTTGGGCGACATGCAGCAGTCCGAGCAGATGTCAATCTTTGATCTATAAATCTGTAATGAATATGTAATAATATGGGTTTATAATTATCCAAAACAAGGCAGACTGTCCGAAAACGCTTTGTCCAAGATGTGGGCAAATTGGTTTTCGGACAGTCTGCCAGGGGGGCTTCCCACAGTATCAGGAGGAATGGTATGGATAATAGCAATCTGATTATTGAAAACAATATCAATAAAACCGTAGAAGATTCTAAAAAAATCGAAGAGAACAAGGAGCTTGTATCCGAAAAGAAGGATGCTTTTCTTGATAAAAACATTCAGGACAATGTTTATGAAAATGAGATAGTGGTGCAGCCTGTTATCGATATGCCCCAGGTAATCTCCGGGGCACAGGCAGGGGCTCTTGCCCAAAATGCTCCACAGGTCATGGCCCGCACCGAGACGGAAAGAAACATGCCCCAGAGTCATGTCGCCATCGTCGAAGCCAAAAGCCGGATAGATGCCTATAACCGTGGATACGACAGCGCCGAGATGCAGGCAGTGAAGGAAAAGACCGACGAGCTCAATAAGCTGATCAAGTACAATACCATAAGTCCCAGTACCGATGACGAGTTTTCCTCATCTCTTTCGGAAGTAAAAGCCGGATATGATGAGCTTATTGCATGCTGCAAGCTCTATGTTAAAAAAGCCGGCTTTCCCATTACCACAAAGGGCAGGCGTCGCCGTGACGTTGTAAAAAACATCCTGCTCCAGGCCACCACTGAGCGTAAGATGATGGAAGACTCCGCTATAGCCATGCGAAAAAAAGCTGCCAATGATCAAAAGACCGTATTCACATTTGAGGATCTGATCCCTGCCATCACAGTTCCTTCGGAGGATCAAATCCCGGTGCAGAAGCTTGAGATAAGCCCTGATTCCCTTAAGGCAGTGAGGCTTACCAGACTGGCTGTAAAGCTTGGTGCGCAAAGCTATGTTCCCGATGCCGACATAAAGACCTATCGCACCGCCCAGGGACTGAAGGACTATGTGACTATCACAGACCGGCAGGAGGACAACAATAACAATATTATAGTAAATGATAAAAAGTCCAATACTGCCAATATTATAAGAGCTCTTGTGGAAGGCAATAATGCCCAACAGATGGCAGAACTTATTGCGAATATCAAAAACTCCGAGGAAAAAGCAGATAGGGATGTTTTAAACAATCTTCTTACCACCAGTGCCGAGGATCTTTTGATCTCTTTAGGAAGCACTCTGGATGAGAAGGCAGCCAAAGCTTTTATAAAGTCTGTTTCCACCTTCAAAAAAGAGCTTAAAAAATCAGATCTAGGTAAGACCCTGGAGCTTTATGTCATGAACACCGAGACGGATATCGCGATATCTGACTTTACCATAGAGGAAATAGAAAAGCAGAAAATAATAAAGGATATTCCGGAGGAGGAAAAGGATGGTCTTTTGAAGGAAGGTACGGAAGAAAATACCATCGATTATACCTCAGAGGAGCCCCAGCATTCTCCCAAGAGATTAGAACGATATAAGGATCGTACCTTTGGATGGACGG
>CAMOFS010000210.1 GCA_946613735.1 uncultured Lachnospiraceae bacterium
CACGCCAGGATATCCGTGATGATGTCAATCGCTATATGCGTACGGTCCTTCGCGAGGAGCCCGTCGATCCGTCGCTCGAAGTACTGGATGACGTACATTCATGGTAGGGTTACATAAATCATATAAGGAGGAATTACAATAATGAAATACTACGGAGGATGTGACTCAGGAAGTACATACACAAAGTGTGTGATAATAGATGAAAACGGTAAGATCGTATCAGACGTGACACTGCGCTCACGCATCAATTCAGTCTTATCATGTCAGGAAGCCCTGGATGAGGCAGTTAAAAAAGTGGACGGCCTAAATGAAGCCAAGGATCTGGAGTATCTGGTGGGTACCGGCTACGGCCGCAACAAGGTCCCTTTTGCAGATGAGAATATTTCAGAGATCAGCTGCCATGCCATGGGCGTGCACATGGCTGATCCCAATGTAAAGGCCATCATAGATATCGGAGGCCAGGACGTTAAGGGAATCGCAGTGGATAAGGACGGCACTGTTTTGAACTTCGCCATGAACGATAAGTGTGCAGCAGGTACAGGCCGCTTCTTCGAGGCTATGGCTCGCGCGTTTGAGATGGATCTGTCTGAGTTTTCAAAGCTTTCACTCAAGGCCAAGAATGTGATCCCCATCACTGCTCAGTGCACGGTTTTCGCTGAGTCAGAGGTTATCTCACTGGTAGGTGAGGGCAAGCCCATGGACGAGATCGCAGCAGGCATCGAGCTTTCGGTAGCAAAGCGTTGCTTTGTAATGAGCAAAAAGGCCGGCGCTACTGATTCCATCACCCTCACCGGTGGATGCGCTAAAAATGACGGCTTAAAGGAGGCTATCGAGAAGGTGCTTAACCTTAAGGTCATAGACCTGCCCATCGATCCTCAGCTTATGGGAGCCCTCGGCGCAGCAGAGTTTGCAAGACAGAAATCCAAAGCGTGACGTGATCCTTTGGGCTACGTTGGGTGTCATCCTGAGCGAAGCGAAGGGTCCACCCACTGTCATCCTGAGCGAAGCGAAGGATCTTTAAGAAAGGAGTTTATATGGCAACATTTTTACATGTAATAGGCATTATCGCCATCGTGATCGTGGCATTGTTTGTGCTGACATTTATAGTATATTTTTTCAACCTGGACATGAAGCTTACGGCAGCCTTAGAGCCGCTTTTTGTAAAGCACTATGATAAGGTTGAAAGAGACAAGCATTTATGATGAAGTTATATGATGATGTGATTCACATATGGCAGGATCTCTTGGGGTCCTGCCATATGTCTGAACTGGAAAAGAAAACCGACTGGCCCGATGGCGGTAAGGCCAACATGGTACTAAGATCGGATGCGGCATATGAACTGGGAGCTGCAAATGACGGCACCTATGCCATCGGAGCTTCGGTCATGACGGAGGATGAATCACTTGTTCCCGGGGACGGAGTGTTTTTAGTCGGCCCGGATCTTTGTGATATCCATGGAGACTGCTCCTATGCCAGACTGGCGGTGGTGCTGGTGGACGGTGAAAAAATGGGAGAAGGCGACAAGCTCTACAATTCCATCCGGGACATAAGCTACGCCAGATACCATGTGGAGCCTAAGGGCTTTATGATGAGAGTATCCTCTTCTAACAGGAGAGAGAGCGTCAGGGTAAGCCGAGAGGCAGTAGAGGGTGGCATCAGCTTTTCGCATGTAGGCCAGATGATGGTTCGCGCCTTTCATGAGAGGAAGCATGTGCGGGCAGTGAGGCTTTATTTTATCACGGACCCCGCTTTTGATTTTGAAGCATTGTCGGCTTCGGTGAAAAAAGCCTCCGACATCACGGCCACCATAGACCACATTTTCAAGGACATGGAGATGGACTGCAACGCCTGCAACCTAAAGCAGGTATGCGATGAGGTGGAGGGCCTCCGCGAACTCCACTTTGGAGTACAGCCCCAGTCATCCTGAGCGAGCGAAGCGAGTCGAAGGATCTTTTAAAGAGGTAAATTATGAAACTGATATCATGGAACGTAAACGGTATCCGAGCCTGCGTGCAAAAGGGCTTTTATGATTTTTTTAAGGAGGCGGACGCCGATTTCTTCTGCCTGCAGGAGACCAAAATGCAGGCAGGACAGCTGGACATGGATACGCCCGGCTATCACCAGTATTTTTGTTATGCAGACAAAAAAGGCTATTCGGGTACGGCCGTTTTTGCAAAGCAAGAGCCCCTGTCCGTAAGCTATGGGATGGGCATAGATGAGCATGATCACGAGGGCCGGGTCATTACCCTTGAGTACCCCGACTTTTATATGGTAACCTGCTACACTCCCAACTCCAAGCAGGAGTTGTTGCGACTTGACTACCGTATGGTATGGGAGGATGATTTCAGGGAGTACTTAAAGACGCTGGATGCCAAAAAGCCGGTGATCATGTGTGGTGACCTAAATGTCGCCCATGAGGAGATCGACCTGAAAAACCCCAAGACCAATCATCACAATGCAGGTTTTACCGACGAGGAGAGGGGCAAGATGACGGAGCTTTTGGCCTCCGGCTTTACCGACACCTGGAGGTATTTTTATCCCGATGTGACGGATGTATATTCCTGGTGGTCTTACAGGTTTAAGGCCAGGGAGAAAAACGCGGGATGGAGGATAGACTACTTTATCTGCTCTGAAAGGCTTAATGATAAGCTTGTTGATGCAAAGATCCACAACGAGATATTAGGCTCAGACCATTGCCCGGTAGAACTGGAGATAGAGATATAGCGAAGCGAAGATTCCCGCTGTCATTCTGAGCGAAGCGAAGAATCTTATAAGGAGGAAAATAATAATGACAGAAGAAGAGAAGCAGGCGAAGATCGACGACGCCGTAGAAAGACTGAGATCCAACCAGGATCCCGAAAAGGCAGCAGAGGCTGAAAAATTAAATGCCGAGCGTGCCGAACATGAGGCAACAATGGCAAAAAACACTTCCGGTACAGACGCAGCCAGGAGCCGCATCAATCCGGACTTTGTGATAGAGGACAATCCCCATTCACACATAAAGCACGTGATAGGAGTAGTCAGCGGCAAGGGCGGTGTGGGCAAGTCCTTTGTCACCGCATCCCTGGCAAATCTTATGCGTTCCAAGGGCCATCCTACGGGCATCATGGATGCAGACATTACAGGACCTTCTATCCCGAAGATGTATGGTCTCCACGGACAGATCATAGGTGATGAGTATGGCTCCTTCCCCATGACAACAGACAATGACGTGGAGGTCATGTCCATGAATGTGCTCCTTGACACTGAGGAGACCCCGGTCATCTGGCGTGGACCCGTTATTGCCGGTGTTGTAAAGCAGTTTTGGACGGACGTTCAGTGGGGTGATCTGGATTACCTTTTTGTAGATATGCCTCCCGGAACCGGCGACCTGCCCCTTACGGCGGTCTAG
>CAMOFS010000211.1 GCA_946613735.1 uncultured Lachnospiraceae bacterium
GTATGAAAGATTAAACTCTACTTATGCAGTGGTTAATTCCACCGCATAAGCGGGCGGTGGAATTAAATTTTGAAATTTTGTTTAAAAAAGACCAGCCAATGAGCATAGTGATATATATTACAAAATACTATATAATTAAAAAGATTCACTAAGCTACAGGAGGTAATATTGCTATGGAGTACAGGAAACTTGGAAAAACGAATCTGTCTGTCAGTGAGATCGGCTTTGGCGGAGAATGGCTTGAAAGGCATGAAAAATCAGAGTCCGTAGAGCTGCTTAATTATGCACACAGCCTCGGCATCAATATAGTTGACTGCTGGATGCCAGATCCAAAGTCCCGGGATATCATAGGAGAAGCCATTTCACAGGACCGGGAGGGCTGGATAGTCCAGGGTCATATCGGCTCTACCTATCAGGATGGTCAATATGTCAGGACCCGGGATATGAATTTTGTAAAGCCCGCTTTTGAGGATCTGCTTTTGCGCCTTCAAACCGACTATATCGACCTTGGCATGATCCACTATATAGATTCCATGGAAGAATGGGATCGAGCCATGAACAGCGAATACATTGAATACGTACATGATCTCCACAAAAAAGGTGTGATAAAGCATATAGGACTAAGTACCCATAATCCCCGTATAGGAAAGCTGGCGGTGGAAACAGGCTTTATAGAAATGATCCTCTTCAGCATCAATCCGGCATTTGATATGCGGCCTGCCACAGAGGATCTTGACTCCATGTTTGAGGGATATGATAACGAAAGCTTTTCCGGAATAGATCCTGAGAGGGCAGAACTTTACAGACTGTGTGAGGAAAAAAATGTGGGCATCACCGTCATGAAGGGATTCTTTGGCGGCAGACTTTTTGACAAGGAAAGGTCACCCTTTGGAGTGGCTTTTACTCCCGCCCAGTGCATCCACTACTCTCTTACCAGACCCGGAGTATCCTCCATACTTTGCGGATATGACACAAAGGATCAGGTGGATGCTGCAGTTGCCTACGAAACTGCCTCACCGGATGAAAGGGACTATGCCTCTGTAATAGCATCCGCTCCCCTTCACTCCTACGAAGGTCAGTGTACCTATTGCGGACATTGCAAGCCCTGTCCCGTAAACATTGATATAGCCATGGTAAACAAGCTCTATGATCTTGCCACCACCCAGAAGCAGGTTCCCGAAAGTGTCATGGAGCATTACCGCGCTCTTTCACACAATGCTTCGGAGTGTATCGGCTGCAAAACCTGTGAGACCCGCTGTCCCTTCAACGTAAAAATAGCAGATCGGATGAAAGAAACAAGTGCGTTGTTCTCATGAATGATAAATACAAATCATAACACCTACGGTATTCCCATGTGGAAGATAACCTTTTTGGTTACCCTCAATTTTGGGTTACAGTTGCTTATTGATTTTCTGTCAGCCTTCTTTGTGGACAAGGCAGGCTACCGGCTTTCCATGCTGACAGCCTGCGGCGCCGCAGGGGCGGGTCTTATATCCCTTTCCTTTCTCCCGGATCTTCTGTCGGATCCATTTTTAGGGATCGTAATAAGCACCATGATCTATGCCATAGGGATAGCCGTCATCACCTATCATTGAAAGGACTCCCCGTGGCTGCTCTGTTAATATTTTAAAACAGTCCTCATCACTGATCTTTTGTTTGAATCTACGCATTTCTCTAAACATTACACATTCTCCTTTTGTCCATGCAAAAAAGCGGTGCTGATGAAGGAGTAGATCAGATAAGTTATCAGTACCCCGAAGCACACATCCGACAGAAAATGATTGGTCATATGGATCCGGTTATAGCCGTAGATAACTACAAACACACAGGCCAGCCCAAAGGCTGTCATATTCTTTTTTTCACTTCTCTTTTTCATCACATCAAAAAGCATTGGGAGTGAAAACATCATGCTTGCAATGGTCATATTGCCACTGGGCCAGCTTTTGAAGTTATCATCACTGCCTGCCAGATTCGGGATCATCTGCCACCAGTTACGGAACTCGGATCTGGGATCATCCAGTGTGATCAGATACTTGTACCTTGGACGGGAGCCCACCTGTTTTAGCCAGAGATTTATGTTGTCCGCTGCAACCCCCGCAATGAGAATAGCTGCCCCCACTGCGATCAGCCTGTCAGGATTACTGTCATCAACCAGCCTTATCACAACAAATGGAACCCAGCTATACAAGACCGCCCAGAATAACCAGCTTAAAACAGACAGCATAGGAGAACTCTCACCGGCTGTGTAACCAAAGAGCTCCCGAACCACCTTTCCGTTATAGCTGTTGGAATAATACACCGCCATAAACCATCCAAGAAAAAGAAGTGTCCCTGCCAACAGTCCATATTCGTCACCCTTTTTCTTAAATCCCACATACAGGCAGGCTCCTGCTGCCGGATAGAGACAATAGGAGAAGTAAGAACCATAGGTGGCAAAAAATGACCCCAGCTCTGTTTTATTGGCCAACGCGGCATTGATCTCAAAGTCACGGAAAGAACCTATGACAATTCCCAAAACGCAGACTACTATAACTGACCAGAAGCATGCCACCGGCACTGACATGACAGTTTTTTTATTCATGATGTAAATCCTCCTGTCTGATCCACCAATTCATCTCCCTTATAGGATAGCTTTAGTGAAAAATCAGCATCTCTATTTCAATGCCTCTCTGGCATCCGAGAGTTGTTTTTCGGCTCTTTTTTTATCTTCCTCTGTGCAGCTTGAAAAAATCTCATCCACATCATAAAATTCCGGGTGATCCTTTCGGAACATTTCTTCAAACTCTCCGTAGATCTCGTCACCATGAAGGCCTTCGTCCTCGGTCTTGCGCTTCACGTAATACTCCTGAAACTCCTTTGTATACATCTCTTCATAAGCATTTATCGTTTCTCTGGCCTTTGTTTTGTCATCCTCCATTTTTGCCAGGATGGGATCCATATACATCTGCCAGGGTCTGGTTATTTCCATTATATACCGGAGTTCACCCATTTTTAGTTCGTACATATTTCACACCTCCCTATTAACCAATCATCTTGTTCGTATCCAGATAGAACGTCTTATAGTCGCTATCTTTTACATCTTCCTTATCTCCCTGTGACCCATTGGTGGTTCGCACCTGTACCTCTCTTGAGATAGATAAGGCCTTTCGATTGGAAGTAGTGTAATAATCCTCGTTATCAAATCCGGAATCACCATGAATAGTATTATAGCCCAAAAGCGCCGCAAACATGGTCAGGTAATCCTCATAACCACCTTTGCTGGCGCCATCTGAGTTCCTCAAAATACGAAAGGACTTCCCGAATAGTTTTTCGATCTCTTCCATTTTATGCTTCACATATGGTGTAGTGGTGATCCTTGCATGCTCATTCAGCATCATTGTCATCATTGTC
>CAMOFS010000212.1 GCA_946613735.1 uncultured Lachnospiraceae bacterium
TCCGCCTTCAGGATGACAGTGGAGGCTGCGCCATCAGGGGCATTCATAGAAGATGTCATTCTGAGCGAAGCGAAGAATCTTATGAGGAAACAGTATGCAGATCGACGATATCAGAAGTATCCAGGCCGGTGCGATGATGCACGATCAAAGGCCTAATTTTCGTGTCAGTACAGACAATAATGAGACTTCGGACAAGTCAATTAGTCCGGAGCTTCGAAGCATTTCCATTAAAAACCCAACATATCAAAAGGATGATCTTGAAAACGGCAGTAACCTTTTCGACCAGGCCATGAGGGACGGCGGATCGGATGCTTCTGCCGCCGAGCTTAAAAACAGAATGGTTTTGGCCTCAGAGGATATGACCGACGAGGAATTTGCCGCAATGAAGGACAAGGATCACTCCCCCATGGATATGGACTCCGAAGAGTACCGTACCATAGCTGACGATATACGTGCCCAGATGGAAAAGGGCGGAGCGGATATGGCCATGACCAAGGCTGCACAGCTGGGGGAGCTCAAGGAATCCGACATGGTATATCTTTTAAAAAACGACTTGGAGCCCACCATTGATAATGTTTTTTCTGCCGAATTTTCTGCCGGTGGGGGTCATCAGGTCAGTACCAGTATCGCGCGTTCGGATATTTCGGTGGATGTAAAGGCATATGAAGAGCCTGTCATCGACCTTAAGGCACCGGAGATGGAGAGCATGCTCTCACAGGTGGAGAATGTGATCAGTGAAGCCGGATATGAGGTGACAGATGAGCTTATAAATGAGGCTTCAAAGCTCATTGCAAATGACATTCCCGTAACTCCGGAGAATATAGATTATTTCAACAGACTTATTAATGAGCCCTTACGGCTTGAGGGGGATCAGGTGGCCCAAGCCATAGATGATGCAGTAGCTGAGGGGCATACTCCCGGTGAGGCTTACCTTTTGGAGGGATACTCACTTCACGACAAGGCCAGGGCAATCTATGACGAAGTACAGAATATGACGGTGGATGCGGCAGATGTGACAGCGGCGCGTCAGCTTAACGAGGCCAGACTGCTGATGACCTTTGAAGCAAGCTATACCATGGTTAAGACCGGGGCAAAGGTGGATACCGAAGATCTGTCAAAGCTTGTGGACGACCTGAAGCTCATTGAGGATCAGCTGGCGAAAAGGGCTGACGTCATAAGGGCTGTGGATACCGTAAGCGAAATAAAGGAAATGCCGGTATCTGTCCTGGGAGATTTTTATGACAGGATTGATACATTTACTCTTTCTGCTATATACGAGACTAAAAGTGCAGCCGCCCAAATGCGTCTGAACTCAGATACCGGAGTCTTCGAAAAAAATGGAAATGATTATGAGAAAAGGTTCTTCGAGGCGGCAGGAAGGTACGAGACCATGGCCACTGAGGTGCGGCGGGATCTGGGTGACTCTATTAAAAAGGCCTTTCGTAATGTGGATGATATCCTTTCAGAGATGGGTATGGAGGAAAGCGCAGCCAATGAACGTGCGGTGCGTATCCTGGGATACAACAGCCTGGATATTACTCCTGAGTCTGTAAATCAGATGAAATATGCAGACGAGAAGGTACAACAGACTCTCTCGTCACTTACTCCGGGAGTGGTAACGGAGCTTATACGCCGTGGAGAAAACCCTCTGGATATGAGCCTCGAAAAACTGGGAGAGACTATAGATAAGATAAAAGAAGAGATTCCGGCGGTATCTACTACAGAAAAGTTTTCTGAGTTTTTGTGGAAGATGGATCAGACCGGTGAGATGACAGAGGAGCAGAGGGAGAGCTTTATAGGGGTGTATCGTCTGATACATCAGGTAGAAAAAACAGATGGCGCCGTTATCGGCCAGCTTATGGCAGCTGGCATGGAGCCCACTCTCCGCAATATGATGACTGCAGTACGAACCCGTAAAAACGAGGGACGCGAGTACACCGTGGATGATGATTTTGGTGGTATCGAGGCCGTGGATGTGGGGAAGCTTTCCATCACCGAGCAGATCGAGGCGGGCTTTATGTACAGTCGCCTTCAGGATGCGGGCAATGAGATGACGCCGAACCTCATGATGCAGTTTGACAGCGAAGACACCTATATGAACATGAACCCTGATCAATTTGCATCGGCGTTACATGAGATGGATCATAGCGAAGACAAGAAGCTCGATGAGGCCTATGCCAGGGAGCAGGTGGCGAGGCTTCAGCAGGCTGTAGCCACGGAGGAGAGGATATACCAGATCCTAAGTGATATGGACGCCCCCATAACTCCTGCAAATCTGGAGGCCTGGGCAGCATTTATGGCTGATAAAAACGGGGCCTTCAGGTCCCTGAACCGTGCCATGTATGAAAGGGAGGGCAAGGCGTTTTCGCGGACTACCTCCGAGCTTGACATAGATGATCCGGAGGGAGCCCTTTCTGATGTGATGGCTGATATAATAGAAGCCTTCGGAGAGGCGGCAAAGACGCCCAAGGAGATGGCCGAGGCCCAGGAGAAGCTGGCTGAGACGGCAGAAAACGTGATGAAGGATATGCTCATCGAAAAAGAGACGGGTCATATCGACGTCCGGGGTATGAGGATCACCATGAAGCAGCTTACGCTTATGGGACACGCCGCCAGAAAAACCGAGCAGTATGCGGTGCCCATTTTGGTGGCCGATGAGCTGGGCAATATGAATCTTAAGATCGTACGGGGCGAGGATGAGGACAAGGGCCAGGTGGACATTGCTTTGGACCTATCCGATATGGGATCTGTCAGTGCCAGCTTCAGGCTCAACGGTGATGTGTTTGACGGGCATATAAGGGTGGCTACCGAGGCGGCCCGGGACGCACTGTCAGATAATCTTTCGAACCTGTCGGACAGGCTCTCTTCCATAGCCGGATTTCCGGTGGGCCTGGAGGTCGGGTTGGATGAGTCTGTTGATTCCAGTGCCATTTTTACTGACAGGCCGGATTATGAGACCACATCAGAGCGACGGGAGGTTCAGACGAAAAAGCTGTATGCCATGGCCAGGGCATTCATACAGGGCTTCGGCGAGATCATTTCATAAGGTATTTATCGTGCGGCGGGTATTTTTTTACCGGTCGCACTTATTTTTTACGGATCCCTGTCCGATATACTGTTTGTAAGAACAAAGACAAGGATTGTCTCTTTATAGCGTACCCGAATGCAAGGATGCTGTGGAAATAAGGTAAGGAACGAAAGCCCCTTTGGCTTTTGATTTGAAAAATGCGGTAATTCCGTTGCATTCGAAAGGAGACAACCCATGAAGATAAATAACAATATTTCTGCCGTTATCACGAATCAGCAGTTACTCCGTACAGAGGAGAATCTGGCTGCATCCATGGAGCGGCTTTCTTCAGGATTTAAGATCAATCATTCCAAGGA
>CAMOFS010000213.1 GCA_946613735.1 uncultured Lachnospiraceae bacterium
AAAAAATATGGGAGGACTTTTTACATGAAAAAGATAATGATCAGGTTTGCAGCGGCAGTACTTTCTGCGGTGATGCTCTTTTCCGGAGCGCCGACGCAGGTCATTGATTCAGCTAGAAATGTTGCGTCAGTCCAGGCTGCCATACCGCAGCCCACTAATGTAAAATTGAGCATAAAGAGGATAGACTCGTCACAGGTAGAGGCTACTGCCAGCTGGAACGGATCATCCAGGGGCTATGAATTTGACCTGTATTATGAGAACGGCTACGGCGGAAGTGGAAAGGTGTCCGGAGTGCAGTACGAAAGCACCATCACCTACACCTTTGACCATCCCGAGGGAGAGATCCGCACCTACGGCATCAGGGTAAGGGGCTTGGAAAGTAATGACGGTCCCTACAGCGCTGAGGTTAAAAAGACCAAAAGCTTCATGAACACCGGAAAATACACTAAAAAGATAAAGAGCATCGTAAAGAAGAACACCTCCGGTATGAGCGATTTTGAAAAGGTTCGTTTTGCCCATGACTGGCTCGTTAAAAACGTGGATTATGACCAGAATCTGGACATGGAAGTAAGCGCCACCTTAGAGGGGCTGATGAAGAATAAAAAGGCGGTATGTCAGGGATACTCCATTGCGTTTTCTGTTTTTATGAAGCAGATGGGAATACCGGTAAAATATGCCCCCTCATCAAATGGGGATCATATGTGGAATATGGTTAAGCTGGGGAAAAAGTGGTATCACGTGGATGTGACCTGGGATGATCCCGTAGGTATGGAGAGTGTGACAAAAAAGCATCCCACCTATGACTATTTTCTTCAGTCTTCAAAGAACTTTTTGGCAAAGTCGTCATCGCCGGATCACAGGTTTTCAAAAAGTGCACTTCCAAAGGCTGATTCTACTACCTATGACAACGACGGAAGTAAAAACGGATACAGTGAGCCTGATCCGGATGACTCAAGGCTGATGTGGTCGAGTACGTTCTCGCCGTGGAAGAATGGGAAAAGGATGGATTAAGATATGTGCGTAGCATTGCCGGGTACGGTAGTAGAAGTAAATAAAGAAAAGAATACGGCTGTGGTGGATTTTTCCGGAAACAGGGTAACCGCAGCTGCCGGGCTTATTGAGGTGAAGCCGGGGGAGAAGGTGTTGGTGCATGCCGGCTGCATCCTGCAGAAGGTGTCCAAGTCGGAGGCGGACGAGCTGGAGGAGCTGCTGGGGGAGTTAGATTCTTCGCTTCGCTCAGAATGACAAGGGAAGCTTCGCTCAGAATGACAAGGGGAGCTTCGCTCAGAATGACAAGAGAGCAGGTGGGAAGGGATTCTTCGCTTCGCTCAGAATGACAGGAGAGGTTTCACCTGGAATGACAATATTATGATCACGTTAGAAGAGATAAAAGAGTTTTTAAAAACATATGACGGGAATGATATGAACATCATGGAGGTCTGCGGATCCCACACGGATGCCATCTCAAAAAACGGCATCCCTAAGATGCTTTCTCCAAAGCTTCATCTGCTTTCGGGCCCGGGATGCCCGGTGTGCGTCACTCCGTCTTCATATATTGACCGGCTCATAGAATTGTCAAAGGAGCCGGATACCATCATCGCTACCTTCGGCGACCTGATCCGCGTGCCCGGAAGCAAAATGAGTCTTTCAGATGCCAAGGGTGAGGGGGCAGAGGTGCTGATGGTCTATTCCCCCATGGACGTTATCGAAAAAGCCAAGGCGCAGCCGGATAAGACTTTCATTTTTGCCGCCGTGGGCTTTGAGACCACCACTCCGGTCTACGCCACACTGATGGATCGCCTCATACAGGAGGACATCAAAAACGTAAAGCTGCTTACCGCACTTAAGACCATGCCTCAGGTGATCGACCATCTTTTAAAAAACGGTGCTCCCATCGACGGCTTCATTGCTCCGGGGCATGTTTCCGTGGTGACAGGCTACGGCATCTTTGAACCAATAGCAGAAAAGTACGGTATCCCCTTCGGTGTGTCGGGCTTTTCGGGAAATGAGCTGCTTATCGCCCTGTATGGGATAGTAAAAAATGCCGCAACAGGTGTGGTGAAAAACTATTATCCTGCCGTGGTGACTAAGGAAGGAAATGAAAAAGCAAAAGAACTGGTAGATAAATACTTTGTGGGATCTGATGCCACCTGGCGTGGCATGGGAGAGGTGCCGGGTTCAGGCCGGCTTATTGCACCGCAGTATGGCGCTTTTGACGCGGGCAGTGCCAATCTGTCAGAGGATCATAAAAAGAATGCAGCCTGTCGCTGTGACCAGGTGCTTATGGGAAAGATAAAGCCCTATGAATGCCCGCTCTATAAAAAGGTGTGTACGCCCATGACACCCCAGGGGGCCTGTATGGTCTCCACCGAGGGCAGCTGTTTTTCCTACCTGACCAGCGGAAGAGACGACTAAAACAATATACCGGTATAAAGTACGATCGGAATATCCGGCCGGCAGAAGAGCCGACTAAAACTAAAATTTCACAAAAGCCTCCACCAGGTCTTCTCTGGTGGCATCGGGTACGAAGCGTTCGATAAGTGGTCTGGTGGCCTCAAGTACTATGGGCACAAGTATCTTCTGCGAAGGAGCGACAATATCCCTGGCATAGACAAAGGCATCTCCTAAAATGGCAGCCACAATAAGAGGGCTCTTGCCATATAAAAGCTCAATGATAAGGGTATCCCCCATCTCTGACACCAGATACAGCCCGGTTTCGGAAGGCTTACCGGAGTAGTGTAGCATGGAAAGGTCCTGGCGGTATTTGCTCCAGGGTATGGGAAGAGCTACGGGCACCGGAGTCTTTTCATCATATAGTATATCTTCCACTGCAGACTTCATCTCATCAGAAGCCTGGGAAAGAGGTACGCAGGGATGATTAAGGGCAGCCATGGCAAGCCTGTCTATGTCGATATCCCCATAGGTAAATTCATAGAGATTGTTTTTCACGTGGACTGTCTGCATCCCGCAGGATCTGAGTATCTCCTCCATCTGCGGAGTATAAGGTGACATATGCAGCTCCACGAAAAATCCCTTGTATTTGTTCTCGGCTTTGGCTCTGTCCATGATAAGGGTCACCAGTGATGCCAGCTCTTCGTCGGTGGTATCCTCGTCCGGAGATACCCATACCAGCTCCATCCAATCACTGTGGACACCGGTAATTGAGATCCCCAGGAACCTGTCGCTGTCATAATAGGACTTGGCCGTAAGGGAGGCATTTTTGATCTGTGACACATAGTTCTCGGGGATTAGGTCTCCGAATTCTTCTATGGCAGCGGGCAAAAGCCGCTTTTCCGTACTGCCGGCATTGTAGACAGGGCGGACGGCAGATGATGAGGAAAGTCTGGCGTGTG
>CAMOFS010000214.1 GCA_946613735.1 uncultured Lachnospiraceae bacterium
TCACTTCGTTCGTCTTCTTGGGCTGCTATCATAGGGGTGTCGTTTCCAAAATCAAAGATTTTGACGACCCTCCCACAATGACAACGGGAATCTATTTTTTATCTACAGTAAAATCTATTGTGACGGGTGTCATGCCCTCGCACTCTATGGTAAGGGTCGCTTCCCCGGTACTTCCCGTGGTCCTGATATAGGTACCGCACATGCCGCCCCTCATGGGCACCACCGTCGGCCCGACGATCTCTATGGGACCGGTAACAGAAAGCCTGACGGCCTCCGCAAAAAACGGCAGTATGTTTTTGTACTCATCCGCAGCCACGATCCTTATTGCCGCCATGTCATAGGTCTGATCCTCAAAGAGCTCACGTGCGCTTACATCCACTCCCAGCTGGGCCTTGGTCATAGCCGATCTCACCACCGACTTGACCACCTTGCCGTCCTTTATGGCATCGAACCTGTATGACTTGGACTCGCCTCCCCAGTCGCCGATGTACTTCTGGAAAAGTGCCACCGCATCATCAGGCTTCATCCCGTGGAAAAGCATGAGCCTTATGGCTGCCCAGGCGATCTTGGGTGTGACCTTGTAGCCGTGGATGGCCGTCTCATTGAGGCAGATCTTTACCAGCTCATTTTGCTTTTTGGAAAAGCCCTCCTGTCTCATCATCTCGTCGCCAATGAGATCGTCGATCTCCACCGGACCGTGCTTTAGATGGGGGAAGTCCTTGGAGTAGGTGGAGTATTCCTTTATCAGCACGTTATTCTTGTACATCCGGACCGTATCCGCGTTGGAGATAAAATAGGTGGAGCCCCTGACGCTGGCAGGATGCTCACCGATGTCCATGGTAGAGGTAAGCTCCAAAACGTCATTTTCATCCGACTGGGCCGAGTAAATGGATGCGGCCAGCTTGGGGTTCCTGAACATATCCATGACACCGTGGTAGCAGATACGATCTCCGCTGCCGAAGTCCTTGTGGGTGTTGTAGTCAAACATGCACCAGCCGAAGCTGCCGCAGATATCAGTATAGGAAGCCACTGACTCCAAAACCCTGGCATGGCGCATGAAATGCTCCATCCGATGCTCCTCCCAGTCAAAGGTCTTGGTGGGATACATATGGCCGTTGTACTCTGAGATAAAATAAGGCCGCTCCACATCGGGGGTTATGTTTTTCTTGGGCTCACAGCCGGCATTTTTACCACTGTGTGAAAAATCGTTATAGGTATATACGTCCTCCAAAAAGCTCATCTTTTTGTTACAGCGTACACCACCGGTCTGCCTTGTGGGATCCATGCGGTGAGCCATCTCATTGGTACGCTTGTAAAATTCGTCATCATCGGGGGACTCATTGATACGCACTCCCCATAGGATGATGGAGGGATGGTTCCTGTACTGCACCACCATATCCAGGGTGTTCTTGACTGCTATATCCTTCCAGGCCGCGCCGCCTATATGCTGCCAGCCGGGGATCTCGGTAAAGACCAGAAGTCCCAGCCTGTCGCACTCGTCTATGAAATAATGGGACTGCGGGTAGTGGCTGGTGCGTACTGCATTGAGTCCCAGCTCGTGCTTCAGGATAAATGCATCATGGCGCTGCAGGCTCTCAGTGGCCGCATAGCCTATGTAGGGATAGCTCTGGTGACGGTTGAGCCCACGCAGCTTCAGGGGACGGCCATTGAGATAAAAGGCTTCCTTTTTGAAAACTGCAGTCCTAAAGCCCACTGTGGTCACATCTATATCCACCACCTCTCCATCCAACAGGAGCTCGGTGGTGACTGTATATCGTCTGGGACTTACCACATCCCAGAGGGATACTGTACCGCAAAGTGTCTTGCTCAGGCCGTTTTCATCCAGGGGCTGGTTGGAGATCTCCCTGTCATCCAAAAGCTGTCTTACAGTGATCCTGCGCTCCGAAGCTGCTTTTTTTCCCTCCTCGGAGAGGGTGATAGCCGTATCCATGCTGCCCTGGACTGTGATATTTTTGATCTCATCATCAGACTTTCTGACCGTGGAAAATGCGCCGTCGATACGGGGCATCAAAAAGACGTCCCTCATGTACACAGGCTCCTTGACCTCAAGGTACACGTCGCGGTAGATCCCGCCAAAGGTCATATAATCTATAACAAAGCCGAAGGGCGGCTGGTCGATATCCTCACGGGAATTGACACGGACAGTAAGCAGATTGTCACTGCCGTAATTGACTTCATTTGTAATATCCACGGTAAAAGCAGTGTAACCACAGGTATGGGTGTAAAGATGCTTGCCGTTAACATAGACATCAGTCTGATGTCCCACTGCTTCAAAGGTCAAAAGAAGCTTTTTGCCCATCCACTCTCCGGGGACGTTGATGTTGCGCTGGTAGCAGGATATCATCTGATACTCGCTCTCATCAAAATAATTAAAGGGAAGCTCCTTGACCGTATGGGGAACCGTAACGGTCTTACCCTCTGTCATGGATGACGAGATCATGTACTCGTCGAAAACCTCATTGAATTGCCAGTCTCTGTCTAAGAATATTTTTTCCATATACATTCCCTTCTTTAAAAGATCCTTCGCTTCGCTCAGGATGACAGTACGATCCCACTTCGCTCAGGATGACACGGGTGAGCCTTCCTGTCATTCTGAAGGTGAGCCTTCCTGTCATTCTGAGGGCGCAGCCCGAAGAATCTCATGCCCTGATACCATCCACCAATATATCCACCATCTCATTTAGTGCATCTATGTACCGGATGCCATTATCCGCCAGCTCGCTGCCATTAAGGAATCGCTCTGTAGCCGACTCATACATCATCTGGAAGATCACCTCATCCACCGGACGGAACTCACCGGCCGCTATCCCCTCCCGGAGGGTGGCTATGGTAAGCTCCCAGTCGGACTCCAGTCTCTCGGCTATCCTGGCATAGCACTCCGAATACTTGTCCTTCATACTGTAGATCTGGGTGAAGTCCAATCCCGCGAATCTCTCCGGCATCACCGACAGCACAGCCCTGAATCTGTCCACCACCGTAAGGTGTGGCTGCCTTATGACGCGCTCTTTATCCTCCTTGATACAATCAAAGGTAAAATCCACCATATTCAAAAGTAACGTCTTCTTATCCGGAAAAATAGTGTATATGGTCTTTTTGCTCATGGACAGCGCCGCTGCCAGATCGTCCATGGTGAATTTTGCGCCCTTGGCCCGGTATACATCCAGGGCTCCTTCTAAAACTCGCTCCTTTATCTCTTCCACTTTTTCTCTCCGTCCGGAAACTCGAAACATGTTTTACAGTTTCCATTTTAACATGATTATATTTTTTCGTATATAAACGAAACCTCCAATTTTAGACTGTCTGTTTTGTGCACAATTACCC
>CAMOFS010000215.1 GCA_946613735.1 uncultured Lachnospiraceae bacterium
TCAGCGGCAAGTACCGTATACCAAAGCTGTACCTCGCTGAATTTATGTATGGTGAACAATTTGAAAACATTTTGAAAGGAGCATGAAAAAAATGGCAAGAAAGAAAAAAGATGGACGCCGTGATGTCGGCATATGGAGCAGATATGGCAAGCTGTACATCATAACTACCCAGAATACTATAGACGGCAGCGGCAAAAGGGTAAACAAAAAGATCTGGAGGGCAACAGGCCTCGATGATACTCAGGAAAATATCAGCAAAGCCGTCGCACTTCGCGATAAGCTTATGAATGGAGCCAACTCATTTGACCTCAGCAAAGACATTTTAATGCCTGATCTGGTTGATATATTCCTGGAGCATAAGCAGAGGAGCCTTGCGGATACTACTTATAACACATATCAATTCCAGGGAGAGCATATCAAAGCCTTTTTCTGTGGCATCCGTGTTGTCAATGTAAAGACCACCGATGTAGAAGCGTTTTTTGACTATCTGTATTCAGAAAAAAAGCTGAACAAAAGATATGTTAAGGATATTAAAGCCATGCTTAAAGGAGTGATGGATTTTGCTATTACAAACTCCGTCATACTTGATAATCCTGTATCTGAAGCATCCTTAAATAAGGTGCTTGGGTCAAGTAACAACAGTTCAAAGAGTGATGAGAACTTCTTCACCTATGACGAAGCCATTCTCTTTCTCAAGCTTATAGAAGGCAACGAGTTATATGAGATGTTTTATTTAACACTATACTTCGGCCTTAGACGCGAGGAACTGCTGGGACTTAAATGGTCATGTATAGATTTCATCCGCAAGGAGATGACTATAAACCACACCGTTACCATAGGTACCCGGATAAACAGGTTAGATGACACCAAAACAACCGCAAGCAAAAGGGTTTACCCCTTAAGCGATGATGTCATCAAGGTTCTCAATGGTCTAAAGGAAAAAGAAGATCATAACAGGGAATTGTTCGGTAAGAACTACAATGATAACGATTATCTGTTCAAGCACGAGGATGGCAGCCTGTACTATCCACAGTACCCTACAAAGGCCTTCTCAAAGCTTATCAAGCGCTTTGACGGTACTGTGCCTACCAATGTTACCCTGCACGGCCTCAGGAAGTCATGTGCCTCCATACTCGTCCACAAGGGGATAGATATCAAGACCATCCAAAAATGGCTTGGCCACTCAAACATAGAGACCACGTTAAAGATTTATGCCCAGGTCAAAGACTCTGAAGCAAAAAAAGAACTCTCGGAAAGTATGATTGACATACTTCCATCCAAATACGAAGAAAACAAGTAAGGGAGGTCATTTTTAACCGGATAAAACCAGAGAGTTTGATAAAAGTTTGATATTTTTAAAAAGTAAGGGGTTCCGGAAACTCCGGAACCCTTGATTTTACTAAGTCGGCGTGACTGGATTCGAACCAGCGGCCCCTACGTCCCTAACGTAGTGCTCTACCAAACTGAGCCACACGCCGTCGAGCCTTATTCAAAAAAGCAATATCGGTCAGGCTCAAAAAGGAGAAAGGAGGTCGGGTGGACCGATATGCTGAAGTAAATATATATATATGCCATCGGCGTGAGCGGATGTAACCCGGCTATTCGAGTATACGATGTAAAACTCACACCTGCTTGGCGTGAGCGGATGTAACCCGACTATTCGAGTATACGATGTAAAACTCACACCTGCTCGGCGTGACAGGATTTGAACCTGCGACTTCTACGTCCCGAACGTAGCGCTCTACCAAACTGAGCCACACGCCGCCTTTCAAACGAACATCCTGTCCGTCACAGCACACACTATTTTATCACAAACAAATTAAAATGCAAGCACTTTTTTAATTATTTTTCCCCGACCATCCTTTTTTATTACATCAGTAATATATATATACGCTTCCGACGCTTTTGGCAACCTCTGTAAGGTATTCATTGACCTTTAACTTAACCTCAGCCGGATCTGCTTTTTTCTCTGCCGCCTGAGACACCTGATAAGCCATACCGCAGGCATCAACATAACTGTTGGTAAGCACTCTTACTCGCTCTGCCATATGCTTTAAGGTCATCCTTATCTTCAGGGGATTCTTTGAATAAAGCTCCTCAAAGTCACTTAAAACCATGCTCTCGACCATGGTCTGATCCATATTTGAAACAGCCGTGGCAGTCCTGTTTGTCTCACCCACAAGCGCCATTTCACCAAAGAAATGTCCGACTCCAACAGTAGTAAGCAACTCCTCATTTTCAGTCCCATACCCTGCATAGATATTCACGGAACCGGTATGAATATTGTACATGCATCTGCCGGGCTCACCCTCTCTGAAAATGATATCACCCTTTTTATAGGTGTTCACATTCTTTGAAAAGCCCTCGCCGCTTTTTTCGTATTCAAGCGCCTTTTGAGTCTCCTGGCTTACAGATCTCGTCTTTTTCTTCATCTGATACTCAGCCGCAAACTTTTTGATCTTGTCCATGATACCGGGCTTCTGCTCCTGATCAGACGGAGTCGCTTCACGAAGAGTCTCGCAAACCTCCCTATAGTCAGCTGTAAGTCTGGTAAGTCTCTCACCGAGCTCATTAAAGATATATGTGATGCGATCAGGCTTTCTGTCAAAGTAGCCCTCCACCTCCTCGGCATCAACCTGCTCTACGGAAACGGATGAAAGTGCTACCGCCGTGGCACTCCTGGGAAGTGAATCCAAAAGCGCGAGTTCTCCGATGATATGGCCTGCACCCATCTCAGTAAGCTTCTGCTCGGAAGGCGTACCATAGTCAACATAGATGCCGATCCTGCCGTCAATTATGTCATAGAAACAATCGCCGGGGTCCCCCTCTTTGAAAATGATCTCTCCTTCTGAAAAAATCCTGTTCATTGAAATCTCCTTTCCTGATACCATATATTTCATAGGATCTAAAAGATCCTGATCATAACCGCAAATATAATTATACCACTATCACCTTATCCGCAACAAGGGCAAGTGCCTCATTTATTCTGTTTATTGCCCTGATATATCCCACAGTCTCATCATCATGTTCCGGTAAGATCTCACCGGGATCCAAAGCCACCACTGTAAGGTTCTCACAGCGCTCTTTTAGAGCGATCACACCATCATATGCTGCCTCATAGCCGCCGCCCTCAGGCATAAAAAGCTCATTTGCCAAAAGATTGGAGACATCCTCTAAAAGCACATTCGCATGCTCCGGCAGGCTTACATTGCTGATACCAAGGGGTCTTTCGATGGTCTCAAAGCCCCGCCCCTCTCTCATGGCACGGTGTTTTTTTATTCTCTCATAACCATCCTCATCACAGACGGTCATGGTCGCAAGGTA
>CAMOFS010000216.1 GCA_946613735.1 uncultured Lachnospiraceae bacterium
CTACCGGTGCTGAGGTATATTACTCAAAAAAGAGCGGTGCTTCCGCAAAGAGTGCATCCCTGGCAGGAGATATACTGCGTCACTTGAGCTCCGACGTGGGGCTTAAAAGCAGAGGTATAAAGCGTGCCAACTACTATGTGCTAAATGGAGCGGCAGACGCCAATATCCCCGGCGTTTTGATAGAGCACTGCTTTATGACCAACGAGGATGATGTGGACGATTACCTGTCGGCAGATTCCAGACTTAAAAAACTCGGTGAGGCAGATGCAGAAGGTATCATTGATTATATCAAGGCCAATCCAAAGGAGGCAGATGACAGTGGAGATGACACAGAGACTGAGGAAAAGGTGGATCTGGCCACGGTAAAGGTGGATAACCTCTCCGTTGAGACGGATGGCTTTTTTGTAAATCTCTCCTGGGATGATATAGATGATGTGACAGCTTATCAGATATACAAGTACAATAACACTGAGAAAAAGTGGAAGAAGCTGGCCCAGACAGACGACTCCGAATACGCCGACACCACATTGGCATCCGGAGAAAGCGGCACCTACAAGGTGAGAGCCATCAAAAAAGAAAACGGTACTACGATAAAGAGTAAGTTTTCGGCAAAGGGCAGTGCCGTAGCAGGCAACGGTCAGGTGACTGAGCTGTCTGCAGCTGCCGGAGCATTTAACAGAAGCGTCATCTCCTGGGAGGAGGTTACCGGAGCTACCGGCTACAAGGTCTCCCGTCAGGATTTCGGTTCCGACAAGTGGAAGACCATTACCACCACGGCAACCGAGGACGGCTTTATAGATGAGACTACAAAGTGTGGAAAGCTTTACAGATACAAGGTCAGGGCATATCGCACAGTGGATAAAAAGAAGCTGTGGGGCAAGTCCGCAAAACCTACCGATTTCTTCCAGACCGCATCGGGCAAGGTGGAGATGAAAAAGAGCACCCTGGTTAAAAACGGCGTACAGGTTAACTGGACCAAAAAGCAAAAGGCAAGTGCGTACATAGTCTACCGTAAGGCCGACAAGGAGAAAAAGTGGACCAGGATCGGCAAGACAAAGGATGTGTATTTTGTAGATGATACAGCTGAGTGGGAGCACACCTACACCTATACAGTAAAGGCTTACCGTGTAAAACTGGGTAAAAAGTATATGGCATCCGAGTACGACAAGACCGGAGTGACAGGTAAGGCCGGAACAAAGATCGAGGGTAAGACAAGTGTCACCGTGGATCAGATGGTAGCCTACTATGAGAAATCAGGCAAAAAATATCCGTCAGATGTATACAGTGGTTATGGCGCAGATACCCTTGAGGATTTCTGCCGGATAGTGTATGACGTATGTGGGGAGTACAATATCCGTGCCGAGCTGGTATGGGCGCAGATCTGCAAGGAGACCGGATACCTTCAGTTTGGCGGAGATGTAAAGGCTAACCAGTGCAACTTTGCAGGCATAGGGGCTACCGGCGGCGGTGTTGCCGGCAACAGCTTCTCCGATGTGGAGGAAGGAGTGACTGCCCAGGTGCAGCACCTGAAGCTTTACGCCACCTCTGACAAAGACTGGGAAGAGGATGTCACTATAGTGGATCCCAGATATAATGACAAGATACGCGGCAAGTCGATCCTCATTGAGTGGCTGGCTATCCCTTCCAATCCCTACGGCTCCGGATGGGCGGCAGCGGAGAACTACGGAACCCAGCTGATAACCATGATCGAAGATATGAGGAAATTATAAATGGAAGAAAATCTCTACGGCAGAAAGGAAAACCGGATACAGGGCAAGTATGTATTCAGATGGGTGTGCGGCATTGCCCACACCCTCTATGCCAGCCTTACTTTTTGGTGGGTGTGGATATCCTATACCACCTTCCATGACCAGACCGGACACCTGACAGGTCTGGCCAACAGACTCATGGCGCTTTTCATCTACGCCTTTGTATTCGTGCTTTTAATGAAGTCCATGGGCGGCTATCTCATTGGTGTCAGCCGTAAGATGAATGTGGTGGGCTCCCTGGCGGTGGCGCTTTTTATAACCGATGCTGCCGAGGTGTTCATATCCCTTGCCATCACCGGTCAGTTCAGATTCTTCTGGGCCTTTCTGTGGCGTTATATACTTTTGTTTTTGGTACAGACCTTCTGTATATCCTTATCCAGCATCATGCTCATCGACCTGTACAGAAAAAAGTTTCCGCCCCTAAGGCTCATAGAGATATATGGATCCCATCCCAACAGGGTGGCTAAAAAGATGGGCTTTCGTGACGATAAGTACTATTTTGACGGGAAGATCCAGTGTGATGAGCCTGACGAAAAGATCATTGAAACCATACTTCCGTATGATGCGGTGCTCATAAATGATGTGCCCTACGACAGGGAAGATGAGCTTTTAAGAATGTGCTTTGATATCAACAAACGCGTCTACTTTACTCCGGCTATCTCGGATGTCATGATAAAATCAAGTGACGACATCAACCTTTTTGACACGCCCATTTACCTCTGTAGAAACAGCGGCATGTCCGCATGGCAGAGATTTTGGAAGAGATTTTTCGACATTGTTTTATCCGTGCTGGCAATAATCATCCTGTCACCTCTTTTGGGTGTGGTTGCCATATCCATAAAGGCCGGTGACGGCGGCCCTGTATTTTACAGGCAGGAGCGTGTCACCCTAAATGGCAGGCGGTTTATGATACTCAAGTTCCGCAGTATGATAGTGGACGCGGAAAAGGACAACAGGACGATTCCGGCAGGGGCGGAGGATCCGCGTATTACAAAGGAGGGCAGGTTTATCCGTGCCACCAGGATCGATGAACTGCCCCAGCTTTTCAATATAGCAAAGGGAGATATGTCCATAGTGGGCCCCAGGCCGGAGAGAGTGGCCCATGTGGAAAAATATACCAGGGATATACCGGAGTTCCGTTACAGGCTAAAGATGCGCGGAGGGCTTACAGGCTATGCCCAGGTTTACGGAAAGTACAATACCACAGCCATGGACAAGCTGAAGATGGATCTCTCCTATATCACAAACTATTCCCTTCTTTTGGATGTGCAGATCATTTTTGAGACACTTCGGGTGATCATGCAAAAGGAGAGCACGGAAGGGTTTACAGAGGAGGACCAGAAGGTGATGCACGAGGCTGATACCGCATCGAAGGAAGTACAAAATGGGTGAGCTGGTATCTATAATCACAGCGGTATACAATGCGGCGGGCACTCTGCGGGAAACTGCGGAGTCTGTAATGGCGCAGTATTATTCCAACTGGGAACTGATCCTGATCGATGACTGCTCCACGGACGACAGCCGAGAGGTTATGAAATCCCTGGCAGAGGCTGAC